>CAXDKI010000001.1:0-24390 GCA_963990215.1 uncultured Flavobacteriales bacterium
CCATTCCTCTACGTCTCGTGGGCTCGGAGATGTGTATAAGAGACAGCAAAAACACAGAATTAGAAGCGAAAAATCATGCAGCGCAACTATCCGAAGGAAACATAAGCGAAGCACTTCAACTATTGCAGGGGAACGAAGTTTCTGAAGAAAACACCAAGCGTTTTCAACAATGGATGAGATTAAGCTATCAGGCGAACATTTTAGAATTAACTGAATGGGTTGACGAAATCAGCAAGATTGGTCGTGAGCGACAAAAAGTGTTCTTGCAATATGCTTTACATATGGTAAGGGAAAGCTTGGTCCGCAATTTTGCCTCGATTGATTTACAACGGCTAAAGGCGGAGGAACAAAGGTTTGCACAAAAGTTTTCACCTTTCATTCATGAGAAAAATGCTATTGAACTCATTGAGGTGCTTGAAAAATCACATTTCGATATAGGGAGAAACGCAAGCGCCAAAATATTATTCACAGACTTGTCGTTAAAACTAGTGTTATTACTACGTATTAAAAGTTTAAATTTGCAGTCAACATAAACAAAAAACTATGGGTTGTGGAGGATGTTCATCAGGAGGATGTGGAGGCGGCTTACCCAGAGGATGCCGAAACAATGGTAATTGTGGAAGCGGGGGATGTAATAAACTGTCAGTTTTTGATTGGCTTTCGAACATAGAACTTCCTAGCGGACAAGAATATTTCAAAGGCGTAGAAGTTCGTTTCAAAGGTAGTAGAAAAGAATTTTTCCGTAACGAAGACAATTTACCATTAACTACCGGAGACGTGGTAGTTGTAGAGGGTGGCCCTGGGCATGATATAGGCGTGGTTTCTTTAGTAGGCGAATTAGTTCGTGTACAAATGCAAAAAAAACTCAAAACCACAGATATTTCTGAAGCAAAAAAAATCTATCGAAAAGCGATAGAAACAGATATTTCTAAATGGCAAGAAGCTGTCGATTTAGAACATAGCACTATGCATGGTGCTAGAAAAGCAGCTGAGCACTTAGGTTTGGAAATGAAAATTTCAGACGTGGAATATCAAGGAGATAAAACCAAAGCTACATTTTACTACACAGCAAATGGAAGAGTTGATTTTAGAGAGTTAATTAAGCGCCTTTCAGGAGAGTTTAAAATTCGAGTAGAGATGCGTCAAATTGGCGCCAGACAAGAAGCCTCTAGGCTGGGGGGAATTGGCGCTTGTGGTAGAGAGCTTTGTTGCTCTTCTTGGCTAACAGACTTCCGATCAGTAAGCACTTCAGCAGCACGCTATCAACAGCTCTCCATCAACCCTCAAAAGTTAGCAGGGCAGTGCGGTAAGTTAAAGTGTTGCTTAAATTATGAACTAGATGGTTATATGGAGGGAATTAAGGAATTCCCCGATACTAGAACAAAGCTGCACACTAAAAAAGGAAGCGCACATTTTATTAAAATGGATATTTTCCAACGTAGGATGTGGTTTGCATACGAAGATCATAGTGCAGGAGGAATAGTTGAACTTTCTTTAGATAGGGTTCATGAAATCATAGAATCTAACAAAGCGAAAAAAAAACCAGATAAGCTGGAAGATTTCTTCGAAAAAGTAGAGGCTGCCTCTGTGGCCGATTACGAAAATGTAGTTGGACAGGACAGCATTAACCGTTTTGATAATAAAGGCAAGCGACCTAAACGAAGAAAGAACAATAAAACGGGTAAGAGTTTTAGAGAAAAAAATCGCAACCAAAAACAAAAACCCAAAGCATGAAAAAGCTTAGGCTAATAATCTTGGTGGTATTTTTATCAGCTTGTGATTCGGCTAAAGTTTTTGAAGAAAACATAGCGTTGGAAAACCATATTTGGAATGTGGAAAACCATCCGAAGTTTCAAGTGGAAATTACAGACACAGTTAGCGATATGAACCTAATCGTTAATATTCGACACAGCGCTCACTACCCGTTCTCCAACCTTTGGGTATTTGTAAACACAACCAATCCAGAAGGGACTCAAAGAACAGATACTCTAGAGTGTGTGTTGGCGGCAAAAAATGGCCAATGGCTTGGTAGTGGGTTAGGCGATATTTGGGACATTCAAATACCGTTAAAAACACAAGCTTTTAGCAGTCCAGGATACTATACTTTTGAGATAGAGCAAGCGATGCGTTATGGAGATAAAGGACGCATTGAGCAGTTGCCAGAAGTCATGAATGTTGGTTTTCGAATCGAAAAAAAAGAATAGATGTTTCAGTCGGAAAGAGCAAAAATCACCCTTGTATGGCTCGTTTTAATGAGTCCGTTAGTTGCTTTAACAACAGTTATTTACTTGACTTCAATTGGTTTTTTTGGCCCCCTACCTACTTTTGAACAATTAGAAAATCCAAAGAACAGCTTGGCCACCGAAATTATTTCGGAAGACGGAAAAGTTTTAGGGAAATATTTTTATGAAAACAGATCAAACATTAAATATGAAGATCTTCCGCAAAACCTAATAAACGCCCTGATTGCCACAGAAGATGTGCGCTTCAGAAGCCATACAGGCATTGACGTGCGCGCCTTATTAAGAGCGGTTAAAGGACAGCTTTTAATGCAAGACGCAGGAGGGGCAAGTACAATCACCCAGCAGTTGGCAAAAATGCTTTTTACAGATAGACCAAGTTCTGGCTTTGAGCGTGTTATGCAAAAATTCAAAGAATGGATTATAGCTGTTCGCTTAGAAAAGCAATACACTAAAGACGAAATTATTGCAATGTACTTCAACAAGTATGATTTCGTAAACAATGCGGTTGGAATAAAATCGGCAGCACAAGTATATTTCAACACAAACCCTACGGAATTATCTACCATTGAATCTGCGATGCTTGTAGGAATGCTAAAAAACTCAGCGCTTTACAACCCCAACAGAAGAGAATTTTTAACACGAACGAGAAGAAATGTAGTTTTAAGTCAGATGGATAAATATGGCTTCCTCGGAGAGGATGAAAATTTAGATTCTTTGCAAGCGCAACCAATTGTACTAAACTTTAAAAAAGCCAGTCACAATGAGGGACTATCCCCTTATTTAAGAGAATATTTAAGAGTTGGATTTTTAAAAGAATGGTGCGCTAACAACAGTAAGCCAGACGGCACGCCATATAATCTTTATACTGACGGACTGAAAGTTTACACAACTATCAATTCCCGCATGCAAAGTTTTGGGGAGGACGCGATGAAAACACATATATCTTCCCTACAAAAAGATTTTTATAAGCATTGGAAAGGATACTCAAAAGCGCCATTCCCTAAAGATTTTGAGCAGGAGCAAATCGATATGATTATGGAGCAAGCGATGAGGCGCTCAGAAAGGTATCGAAAACTCAAAGTGGCTGGAAAATCTAAAAGAGAGATTAAACATGCCTTTCGCAAAAAAGTACCAATGACTGTTTTCTCGTGGGGAGGAGAAAGAGATACTGTCATGTCTCCAATGGACTCGATCAAGTATTACAAATACTTCATCCACTCCGGAATGATGAGTATGGATCCAAGAAATGGGCATGTAAAAGCTTATGTTGGAGGCATCAATTACAAACACTTTAAATACGATCATGTGGCAGTTGGTAAGCGACAGGTGGGGTCTACTTTCAAACCATTTTTATACGCTATCGCTATGCAGGAAGGCTATTCCCCTTGTTATCAAATCCCGAATGTTCCAGTGGTGTTTGAAAAAGACCAATGGGGTCTAAAAAAAGATTGGGTTCCTAGCAATTCAGACGATAAATACGAAGGACTGATGATTAGTATGAAGTTTGGTTTAGCCAACTCCATCAATACAATTACCGCGTATATCATGAAACAATTTGGCCCACATGCGGTAGTTGATTTAGCAAGGAAAATGGGTATTACTTCAAGGCTTTCAGCGGTACCTTCTGTTTGTTTAGGAACATTCGATTTATCTGTATATGAAATGGTGGGAGCCTACTCTACATTTGCAAATAAAGGGATATGGACAGAACCCATCATTATCACAAGAATTGAAGATAAAAATGGAGTTGTTCTTGAGGAATTCACCCCAAAAACCACCGAGGCAATGAGCGCACAAACAGCTGATATTATGGTGCGTATGCTCCAAGGAGTTGTAGATGGCGTAGATAATCCAGAAGACGGAATGAAGAAAGGAACAGGTATTCGTTTGCGTTTCAGATATCAGTTTGAAAATGAAATTGGCGGAAAAACAGGAACAACTCAAAACAATTCTGATGGATGGTTTATGGGGATCACACCTAATCTAGTGACAGGTGTTTGGTCAGGAAACGAGGATCGTGCCATTCACTTTAGAGACACCTATTACGGACAAGGGGCGAATATGGCTCTTCCTGTTTGGGCAGAGTATATGCAGCGCGTTTACGCTGATACATTGGAGCTAGGTTTTTACCCAGAAGAATTTGATGTTTCTAAATCAATAGATGTACTGCTGGATTGCGGAGAGCAGTTCCAAGATTTAGAAGAAACCAACAACTTTGAAGAAGAGTTTTAGAAATGATAAATAAAGTAGTAAACAGTGTAGAAGAGGCGATTGAGGGTGTGGCGGACGACATGACATTCATGCTAGGTGGATTTGGATTGTGCGGCATTCCAGAGAATAGCATTGGCGCATTATCTCAATCGGGAATTAAAGGCTTAACTTGTATTTCCAACAATGCAGGAGTAGATGATTTTGGCTTAGGTCTGTTGTTGCAAAAACGCCAAATCAAAAAAATGATTTCTTCCTATGTAGGGGAAAATGAAGAGTTTGAAAAGCAAATGTTGAGCGGAGAATTAGAGGTAGAATTAATCCCTCAAGGAAGCTTAGCTGAAAGATGTAGAGCAGGTGGCGCAGGAATCCCAGCATTTTTCACACCAGCAGGACATGGCACAGAAGTGGCAGAAGGCAAAGAGGTGCGAGAGTTTAATGGAAAGCCACATATTTTGGAGTCGGCATTAACAGCAGATTTTGCTTTTGTAAAAGCATGGAAAGGAGATGCGGCAGGAAATCTTATCTTTAAGGGAACAGCTAGAAACTTCAATCCAATGATGGCTATGGCGGGAAAAATTACTGTAGCCGAAGTAGAAGAGTTAGTTCCTGCAGGAACGCTTGATCCGGCACAAATTCATACACCAGGAATTTTTGTGCAGCGTATCTTCCAGGGAAAAGATTACGAGAAAAGAATAGAACAAAGAACCGTTAGAACGAAAGAATAATGGCTTTAAATAAAAACGGAATTGCACAACGAATTGCACAAGAGTTGCAAGATAGATTTTACGTAAACTTAGGAATAGGCATTCCTACCTTAGTGGCTAACTATATTCCTCAAGGAATTGATGTAGAGTTTCAGTCTGAAAATGGAGTGTTGGGAATGGGTCCTTTCCCTTTTAAGGGGGAGGAAGACGCAGATTTAATCAACGCAGGAAAGCAAACGATTACCACCATGCCGGGAGCAGTCTTTTTTGATTCTGCGACTAGCTTTAGCATGATCCGTGGACAGCACGTTCAACTTACTGTTTTAGGCGCTATGGAGGTGGCTCAAAATGGAGACATTGCTAACTGGAAAATACCAGGAAAAATGGTAAAAGGAATGGGGGGCGCTATGGACTTAGTTGCCTCAGCCGAAAACATCATTGTTGCCATGATGCACACTAATAAAAAAGGAGAAAGCAAATTACTTAAAGAGTGTTCGCTTCCACTAACAGGTGTGGGTTGTGTAACGAAAATCGTGACCAATTTAGCAGTTTTAGAAGTGGCTGACGGAAACTTCAAACTTTTAGAAAGAGCGCCAGGAGTTAGTGTAGATGAGATTCAAAAATCCACCGAAGGAAACCTCATTATAGACGGGGATATACCAGAAATGAAACTATAAAAGAAAACCCCTCGAAAGAGGGTTTTGTTTGCTTCATATAACAGTGTAGCTTCCGAGTAATTTTTTTAAAAACATAGTCGATCTCAAAGTAAAAAATGTGATGGACTAGTCGACTTTTATCCCTTTGCTGTTTAGGTGTCTTTTAATATCCTCTAGTTTTCCTTCTGGAATAGCAGAAATTAGTTTTTGAGTATAAGCGGTTTTAGCCTCTTCATAAATTTGGTCAGCATCACCCATTTCTTCAATCTTACCACCCTGCATCACTACCATTCTATCACTCATGTATTTCACCACAGAAAGGTCGTGAGAGATAAAGATATAAGTTAATCCAAGCTCTTCTTTTAGTTCGTTCAACAGGTTTAAAACCTGCGCTTGAACGGATACATCTAAAGCAGAAACTGACTCATCACAAATAATGAATTTTGGATTTACAGCCAACGCTCTTGCAATACCAATTCGCTGTCTTTGTCCTCCAGAAAATTCGTGAGGATAGCGGTGAAAACACTCCTTACCTAAACTCACACGCTCCAACAGTTCTTCTACACGCTTTTTACGCTCTTCATCATTAGCCAAAATATCATGAACTTGCATCGGCTCCATAATGGCGTTTCCGATAGTCATTCTAGGGTTTAGCGAAGAGTACGGATCTTGGAAAATAATTTGAACTTCTTTACGGAAAGCACGCAATTCATCTTCATTAAATGAAGCGATATCACGCCCTTTATAAAGCATTTGCCCCGCGGTAGGCTCTTCTAGCCTAAGAATGGTTCGGCCTGTAGTTGTTTTGCCACAGCCCGACTCTCCAACAAGCCCAAGAGTTTCTCCAGGATACACATCAAAACTAACATCATCCACGGCTTTCACATGTCCTGTTATACCGCCAAAAAACCCATTTCTAATGGGGAAATGTGTTTTTAAGTTTTTGATTTGTAATAAAGGCTCTTTTGAGTAAAGGGCATCATGTGCCTTTTTTCTATCGCTAACAGGCACTACTAAATCTTTAGTGAATTCTTCTACTGTAATATCGTTTTGGATAATCTCTCCCTTTTCGTCAACACGCATAAAGTCCGAAACTGTAGGAAGAAACTTATAGCGTTTATCTAGCGGTGGGCGACAAGCTAACAGTCCTTTTGTATATGGGTGTTGTGGGTTATTAAAAATATCCCACACATTACCCTGCTCTACTATATTTCCTTTGTACATCACCACTACTTTATCAGCTAATTCTGCAATTACACCTAAATCGTGCGTTATGAACAGAATACCCATATCATGTTCCTTTTGAAGATTTTGCATCAACTCCAAAATAGTTTTCTGCACTGTTACATCCAAAGCAGTTGTTGGCTCATCGGCAACCAAAACAGACGGCTGACAAGACATTGCCATGGCAATCATTACACGCTGTTTTTGTCCACCCGAAACCTGGTGTGGATAAGTGCTGAAAATACGCTCAGGGTCTGGCAATTGAACCTCTTCGAAAAGCTTAATGGTTAGCTCTTTCGCATCTGATTTACTTATATTTTGATGCAGTATTATCGCCTCCATTACTTGATCTCCACAAGTAAAAACAGGGTTTAAAGAAGTCATTGGTTCTTGGAAAATCATAGCCAATTCATTACCTCTAAAAGCGCGCATTTCTTTTTCAGAAATATTTACTAAATCAACAACCGAGCCGTCTTTTTGGTGAAATAAAATTTTACCATTAGCAATGCGACCTGGAGGATTTGGTACTAAACGCATAGCCGATAAAGAGGTTACAGATTTACCAGAACCAGACTCTCCTACAATACCGATTGTTTCTCCCCTATTTAACGTAAAGCTTATGTTATTCACCGCGGTAACCACTTTTCCTTCCGTATGGAATTCGGTTAACAAGTTTTTAAACTCTAATAAAGTAGTGCTCATTTTTTTGCAAATTTAGCTGTTAAAAATAGGTTTTATACTCGGATTATGCAATCTCTATATTGTTGTCTGACATGACGGTTTCCCACATATTTTACCACTCAAAACAATAAGCAAATTGAGTAAATCCAAGAGAACTGTTAGTGTTTTTAATAACCGTTTCATCAGAAACTAGTCGTTTATCAGTTCCATTTCAAAAATAGAGGCTAGGTGGTTTTTCAGCTTTTCTTTTACTTCCTTCATGTCGAGCTTGTATCCCAACTCTTCTTGTAGTGAAGTTACAGATTTATCTACGATTCCACAAGGTACAATGTTTCCAAAGTAGGATAGGTCTGCGTTTACATTAAAAGCAAACCCATGCATAGTGACCCATCGACTAGAACGGACGCCTAAAGCACACATTTTACGAGCTGTTGACTTGCCAACATCTAACCAAACACCTGTTTCACTACCTGATCGCTCACCCTCTAACCCATACTCTGCTATGGTTTTAATTACCGCTTCTTCTAAGAAGCGCAAATACTTATGGATATCGGTGAAAAAGCAATCCAAGTCCAAAATAGGGTATCCCACAATTTGCCCGGGGCCATGATAGGTGATATCACCTCCCCTATTGATTTTGTAAAAAGTAGCGCCTCTTGATTTCAAGTACGCCTCATTAACCAATAAGTTTTTTTCATCACCACTTTTTCCAAGCGTATACACATGCGGGTGTTCGCAAAATAAAAGGTGAGACTGCGTGGCTATATCCGATCCTACTTTGCGGTTTCGGCTTTTAATGTCAATAATTCCTTGAAAAAGTACTTCTTGAAAATCCCAAGCCTCTTTGTAGTCAATCAAGCCTAAATCTCGAAAAACAACTTGCTGCATTTTATACTTTGGCGAGTTCGCCTTTTAAGAAGTTAATGACATCAATTTCAATAGCATCTACATTGTTTTTAACAGAAAGGTACCAAGAAACCCAATCGCCTAAATGGATGTGGTACAAAGTGTTTTGTAGCGGACTGCTTCCCTCACTCCAAATCTCTGTAATATTGTTTGTGTATTTAGCAATCACTTCTTTGTTGATGTCGATGCGAACCTGATTTCTGCTGTAGTCACATTTATTACGGAAGTAAACCACCGCTAAATTATCGGTATTGGTGCGCCAACCCAAAAGCTCGTTATGGTTCATTTCGGGTATTACATGATGCCAGCAGAGCATTTTGCTGTTTTCATTGATTTGCTGACGGAAACGAACACCCACTCCTTCAAAACCATGAGCAGTATAAATGACCGCTGTTTGTTGATACATTTTATCCGCTAAGCTTTGCGCTTCTGTTTGTATATGCTCTTTTCTGCTGTTTAACAGTTCAATAGATTTTTCAAAATCTTGCTCAAATGAATCATCAATTAAACCATAATGATTGAAAAGGAAAAACAGCTGTGTAAAAGAATACCCAAACATTGCCCTTGGCGGGTGTCCGCTTGGAATTTGAATAAAGCTGTATCCTTTTTCTTGGGCAATTTCAGCTAATTTTCCTCCTGAGCTTACACAAGCGATTTTCGCTCCTTTGGCTTGGCATTTTCTCAAAGCAAACAAAGTCTCTTCTGTATTACCCGAATAAGAGGAAGCGATTACCAAAGTGTGTTCATCTACAAAATTAGGTATGCTATAATCTTTGGTAGCGCAAATAGGAACTCTCACTTTTGGAGCTACTAAATCCGTTATAATAGCACCTCCAATTCCCGAACCTCCCAGTCCGCAAATCAACACATTTCTTATTTCTTTTTCGAAAGGGTTAAGCTTTGCAGAACGCCCAATTTCTAAAGCTTCTGAAAGGTGCTCTGTAAAGGCGTTGATATAATCATTCATCTTCATAGTAATATATGATTGTTTAAGAGAGCCGAAAATACGAAATAGGGAGGTAAATATTTAATATCTTTGGGCAAAATTTTAACCATGAGCAGAGAGCTGTCAGAACAGGAAATTGTTAGGAGAGAATCCTTACAAAAATTGCAAGATCTGGGCATTGATCCATATCCAGCGGAACTTTTTGAAGTGAATGTTACCTCTAAAGGAATCAAGAAAAATTATGAAGTGCGCAAGCTAGATTACAAGAACATCAGCATTGCAGGTCGCTTGATGAGCAGACGAGTCATGGGTAAAGCGGCCTTTGCTGAACTACAAGACAGTACAGGCCGTATTCAACTATACTTCAACAGGGATGAGGTTTGTCCTGGAGAGGATAAAACAATGTACAATATCGTCTTTAAAAAACTATTAGACATAGGGGATTTTGTAGGAGTTAAAGGCCATGTATTCACTACGAAAGTAGGAGAGATTTCTATTCATGTGGAAGAATTTAAACTATTAACGAAAACACTTCGCCCATTACCTCTACCGAAGATAGATACCTATGGAAATGTGCATGATGCCTTTACGGATCCTGAAAAAAGATACCGTCAGCGCTATGTGGACTTGGTGGTAAACCCACAAGTGAAAGACGCTTTTGTAAAGCGTACCAAGTTGACGAATTCCATGAGAGACTACTTGAATGGAAAAGGATATTTGGAGGTAGAAACACCAATTTTACAACCTATTTATGGTGGAGCAGCAGCTCGTCCGTTTAAAACACACCACAATACTCTGGATATGCCGCTTTACTTGCGTATTGCGAATGAACTTTATCTAAAACGCTTAATTGTGGGTGGTTTTGATGGTGTGTATGAGTTTTCGAAAGATTTCCGTAACGAAGGAATGAGCCGTTTTCATAACCCAGAATTTACACAAGTAGAGTTGTATGTAGCCTATAAAGATTACGAATGGATGATGGATTTGGTAGAGGAGATGGTAGAAAAAATCGCTGTGGACCTACATGGAACCACAGAAGTGCAAGTGGGCGGAAACGTTATCAATTTTCAAAGACCATGGAGGCGCTTTACTATGTATGAAGCTATAGAGCATTTTACAGGAATTGACATCTCAAAAATGGATGAAACAGAAATAGCCGATACAGCTAAAAAAATAGGTGTTGAGGTTGATAAAAGCATGGGTCGAGGTAAACTTATTGATGAAATTTTTGGAGAAAAATGTGAAGAACAATTGATTCAGCCAACATTTATAACAGACTATCCAGTGGAAATGTCTCCACTAGCGAAAAAACACAGAGAGCACGAAGGATTGGCAGAGCGTTTTGAAGCCATCTGTAATGGAAAAGAAATTTGTAATGCCTTCTCTGAGCTGAACGATCCAATTGACCAAAGGACTCGTTTTGAAGAGCAGTTGGAGTTAGGAAAAAGAGGGGATGAAGAGGCAATGGTGCTAGATGAAGATTTTCTTAGAGCCATTGAATACGGCATGCCGCCAACAGCAGGCTTGGGTATCGGGATTGACCGTTTAAGCATGATTATGACCAACAGCAACTCTATCCAAGAAGTGTTGTTCTTTCCACAAATGAAACCGGAAAATAAGGTTCCACAAGAGGAGGTATAATTTTGATTCAGCCACAAAAAATAGCAGTTATTGGAGGGGGTAGTTGGGCAACAGCTATCGTAAAAATGCTTTGTGAGAATGTGGATAACTTAGGTTGGTGGATGCGCAACAAAGAAGCTATTGCACACATCCAAAAATACGGACATAACCCTAACTACATCAGTTCGGCTGAGCTGAAAAAAGAAAAGCTAAATATCAGTAACGACTTAAACACCATTGTGTCGGACGCTGATTGTTTGGTACTAGCTGTTCCTTCTGCCTTTTTAAAAGAAGCTTTAGCACAGCTTCATATTGACATTAAGGACAAGTTCATCATATCGGCTATTAAAGGTATTGTGCCAGAAAACAACACCATTATTGGTGATTTTTTCCATAACCAATACCAAATTCCATACAGCAATATCGGGGTTGTTACAGGTCCTTGCCACGCTGAAGAGGTAGCTTTAGAACGTCTTTCTTACCTAACAGTTGCTTGCGAAGATGTAGAGAAAGCACAGTGGTTTGCGCAGCAAATAGCTTGTCGTTACATCAAAACCAATGTGTCGGAAGATATTTTTGGAACGGAGATAGCAGCTGTACTGAAAAACGTGATTGCGATTGCTTCGGGAGTTTGCCATAGCTTAGGTTATGGCGATAATTACCAAGCAGTATTGGTTTCTAATGCTATTCGAGAAATTAAGCGATTTGTAGATGTAATACACCCCATTAAAAGAGACATCAAAGAATCGGCTTATTTGGGCGATTTATTGGTAACCGCCTATTCGCAGTTTAGTCGTAACAGAACCTTTGGAAGTATGATCGGGAAAGGCTATTCTGTACGCTCTGCTCAATTGGAAATGAACATGGTGGCAGAAGGTTATTATGCAGTAAAATGTATCAAAGAAATCAATGAAAAGCATGGGGTGAGTATGCCAATAACGGATGCGGTGTACCATATTTTATATGAAAAGATTTCACCAGTCATTGAGATGCGCTTACTAAGTGATCAGCTCAACTAATCGAACAGCTTTAATTACGGAGAAGCTTCGCCCTTTCCTTGCCCACCAATTTAATCAATTCTTTTTCATCTGCCTCCAACACACGTTTTATCGAGCCAAAATGCACAATGAGTTTTTGAATGGTTTTAGGGCCAATACCAGGGATGTTATCCAAAGAAGTGTGTAGGGCATCCTTACTTCTTTGGTTGCGGTGGTGATTAATACCAAAACGGTGCGCTTCGTTACGAGCCTGTTGTATAACCTTTAAAGTTTCGGAGCGCTTATCTAAATACAAAGGAATGTTATCTTCAGGAAAGTAGATTTTCTCCAGCTTTTTAGCAATCCCAATAATAGCTATTTGCCCCGTCAACTCCAGCCGCTCCAAGCTCTTTACTGCCGAGCTGAGTTGTCCTTTTCCTCCATCAACAATAATGAGTTGAGGGAGGTCTTTCCCTTCTTGCACCAGTCGGTTATATCTGCGATACACCACCTCTTCCATAGAAGCAAAATCATCAGGGCCATCCACTGTTTTAATATTGAAATGGCGGTATTCCTTTTTGCTGGGCTTCCCGTTTTTAAACACCACACAGGCCGCGACAGGATTACTTCCTTGTATGTTGGAATTATCAAAACACTCAATATGTGTGGGTTTGGCTTTCAGGTGCAGATCGCTTTGCATCTGCTCCATCAAGCGTTTGTTGCGTTGTCGGCTTTTGTTTTTTTCATTTCTACGCAAACGCTCCATTTGCAAGTGTTTGGCATTGCGGTAAGAGAGCGCTACCAATTTGCGGTTATCTCCAATTTTAGGAATGCTTATTTTTAAGTTTTCCCAAACGCTAGAGATGGGGATGGAAGTGTAACATTCTTTGGAAGTGCTTTGAAATCGATGACGCAATTCGGTTATGGCCATTATCAATAATTCCTCATCGCTCTCAGCTAACTTTTTTTTCAGCTCTACAGAGTGCGATTGAATAATGGCACCACTCGCCACTTTAAAAAAGTTCACATAAGCGTATTGCTCATCCGACACAATACTGAACACATCTACATCGTTTATTTTAGGGTTTACAATGGTAGATTTTGCTTGGTAGTTTTCCAGCAATTCTATTTTTTCTTTCACCATTTGGGCCTGCTCAAAAACCATCTCTTGCGCAAATTTTTGCATTAAAACCTGTAAGTGCTTTATAACAGAGCGAATATCTCCTTTTAAGATTTGTCGAATGTGTTGTATACCTTCCTGGTAGTCTTCTTCAGTTTGTAAATTCACACATGGTGCTTTACAGTTTCCAATGTGGTATTCCAAACAAACTTTAAACTTTTCTTTTTGGATGTTTTCCTCGTTTAACACATAATTACATGTGCGCAACGGATACAATTGCTTGGCAAATTCTAAGAGCGTTTTTACCAAACGCATAGAGGTGTAGGGGCCAAAATAATCAGAACCGTCTTTGAGTAATTTGCGTGTAGAAAACACTCTTGGAAATGGTTCGTTCTTGATGCAAATCCAAGGATAGGTTTTGTCATCTTTCAGCATCACATTGTATCGAGGCTGATGTTTTTTTATCAAGCTATTTTCGAGCAAAAGCGCATCCATTTCGGAAGCTACTACGATGGTTTGTATATCAGAAATTTTACCTACCAATACACGAGTTTTTGCATGTTTGTGTTTTTTATTGAAGTAGGACGAGATACGCTTTTTAAGGTTTTTAGCCTTGCCTACATACAACAACTTTCCTTCCTTATCGTAGTACTGATATACCCCCGCATCTTTTGGGAGATTTTGCAGTTGCTCGTGTATGTATTCTGAAGGTATCATATATGACCCCCAAGTACGCAAGTTTTTTTGGTTTTCACAATTTTCCCACCATCGTTAATAGCTTCCAGGTAAATAATATATTGAGCTATAGTAGCAGCCTTACGATGATCACCATTAATACTGTTACAGAAAAAATTGTTATTAGCTACAGCTTGAGCGTTCAAATGAAGGTTTTGAGAAGAATCCAGTTCAAACAAAGCGGCATCTACATACCAGTTTTCTATGCTAGAAGAGAAATCATCAATCCATTGATCCGTGCTCCATAATGCAGAAAGGATTATCAAATGAAGTCGTTTCATGAACTATAAATATACTTATTTTTGCATATATGAAAGTAGCAGTTATAGGCGCTACCGGTATGGTAGGAAGTGTAATGCTTCAGGTTTTGGAGGAGCGAAAGTTCCCAATAACGGAACTGATTCCTGTGGCCTCGGAGCGCTCTATAGGAAAGAAAGTGCGCTTTCAGTCAAATGAATTTTCTGTACTTTCTATGGAAGAGGCACTTATTAAAAAGCCAACCCTTGCCATCTTTTCAGCAGGAGGAGAAACCTCTTTAGAGTGGGCTCCCAAGTTTACAGAAGTAGGCGCCACCGTAGTTGATAATTCATCTGCTTGGCGACTTTCTCACGCTTTGGTTGTCCCCGAAATTAATGGAGACACCCTAACAACAGCGGATAAAATTATTGCCAATCCAAACTGCTCCACTATCCAATTGGTAATGGCTTTAAAGCCGCTACATGATGCGCTTCAAATTAAGCGAGTAATTGTTTCTACCTATCAATCCATTACAGGAACAGGAATGAAGGCGGTGCAGCAGTTAGAAAACGAAATTACAGGCGTAGATGGGGAATGTGCTTACCCACACCCTATTCATGAAAACGCACTACCACATTGTGATGTGTTTGAAGAAAACGGATACACTAAAGAAGAGATGAAATTAAGCAGAGAAACCAAAAAGATTTTAGATGATGACTCGGTTTTGGTAAGTGCGACAGCGGTGCGCGTTCCTGTAAAAGGAGGACACTCTGAAAGTGTAAATATAGAGTTTGTTAAACCATTTGAGTTAAGCCAGGTTCGTCAGTTGCTGACGGAGGCAAAAGGAGTAGTATTGCAAGATGATCCTGCTCAAAACAATTATCCGATGCCTATTATGGCCGCTAATAAAGACGAGGTTTTTGTAGGAAGAATCCGTAGAGATTTCACACAAGAAAACACTTTAAATATGTGGGTTGTATCTGACAATCTTCGCAAAGGTGCAGCCACCAACGCTGTGCAAATAGCTGAAAAGCTTATCAAAAAAGGGCTTATTTAAAAAAGCCTCTATGAAAGAGTAGGATGTTGATAACTCCCACACTGATAGCGGCATCTGCAATGTTAAATACAGGGCGGAAAAAGATGAAGTGATTGCCACCCCAAATAGGTAGCCAGTCAGGAAAATGACTGTTAATGAGTGGAAAATAAAACATATCGACTACATGGCCCTGCAAAATCCCAGCATAACCACCCTCCATTAAAGTTGCGATTTGTCCGTAACTATGACTAAAAATCATTCCATAGAATGCGCTATCAATCATGTTTCCGATAGCTCCCGCTAAAATAAGCGTAACACTCATTACCACCCCTTTCTTAGCGTTTTCTTTTACTAATGTGTTTAGGTACCAAGCGATTCCGCCAATAGCAATGATTCGAAAAACGCTTAGCAAATACTTCCCCCACTCACCACCAAACTCCATGCCAAAAGCCATGCCTTTGTTTTCTGTAAAGTGGATAATGAACCAGTCGAACACACGAATTTCCTCTCCAATAATCATATTGGATTTAATCCAAAATTTCAATGCCTGGTCAAGCATTAAAACGCCAATAATAAGCGTAGTTGGTTTTTTCAAAACGAAATTATTGAGCGCGTTTTGCTTCGATGCTTAAAGTAGCGTGTGGGACCAATAATAAACGCTCTTTTTGAATTAGTTTTCCTGTCGCTCTACAAATGCCATAAGTTTTATTTTCAATCCTTTTTAAAGCATTGTGTAGGTTGTGCAAAAACTTTTCTTGACGAGCGGCAAGCAAAGCGTTATCTTCTTTAGAAAGTGTTGAAGATCCTTCTTCAAAACCTTTAAAGGTAGGAGAGGTGTCATCAGTTCCGTTGGTAGCGTCATTGGTATATGCACTTTTAATCAACTCCAAGTCATTTTCTGCTTTCTCAATTTTTTTAAGGATTACAGTCTGAAATTCTGCCAACTCTTTATCTGAATATCGTGTTTTATCGTCTGCCATTATCTTAGTATTTTCGGTTAATGCTTACAGAGGCGCTGACCCCTTCAACTAACTCTATCTCTAACGCATTTACAATCCTATCATCACTAATACGCAGATTATCAGTTAAGGTTTCCGAACAAATATAATTTAAATTATGACTAATTGCCGCAGTTAGTTTTTCTCCTGCAGTAAGCGTAATATCAATACGATCAGTCACCTCTAATCCGCTGTCTTTTCTTAGGTTTTGAATACGGTTAACAAATTCTCTCGCTAATCCTTCTTCAGCTAATTCGGCTGTTATATTGATGTCGAGCGCAACAGTATTTCCGTTTAAGGAAGTAACCGTCCAGCCAGGAATATCTTCCGAACTAACCTCTACATCTACTAGCTCTAGGCCGATTGTTTCATCGCCAATATTAAGCGAGAAGTTTCCTTCCGTTTCAATTCTGTTGATATCATCCGCAGTGAACTGAGCCACAGCGCTAGCAATTGCCTTCATTCGGCTACCGTACTTCGGCCCTAAGGTTTTGAAGTTTGGTTTGACCTTTTTCACCAAAACTCCAGAATCTTCTGTCATAAACTCCAACTCCTTTACATTGACCTCTGCCAAAATCAAATTTTTGACGGCTTCTATCTGCGTTTTCAACTTATTGTTTAAGACAGGAATCATTATTTTTTGAAGCGGCTGACGAACTCTGATGCGTTCCTTTTTTCGCAAGGAAAAAACCATAGATGTTATATCTTGTGCCAAACGCATGCGCTCTTCCAAATCGGTGTCAATAGCTGATTTATCAGCAATAGGCAGGGACGCTAAATGAACTGATTCAGCAGTGTTTTTGTTGGTTGTTTTGTTCAAGTCTTGGAACAATCTATCCATAAAGAAAGGTGCAATAGGCGCACTTAGCACAGCAACTGTTTCTAAGCATGTGTAAAGTGTTTGGTAAGCCGAAATCTTATCTTGCCCATAATCGCCTTTCCAAAATCTTCTTCTGCAAAGACGAACATACCAGTTGCTTAAATTATCATTAACAAAATCTTGGATAGCACGGGCTGATTTTGTTGGCTCGTAGTCGTTTAAAGAATTTGTCACCACTTCAATCATACTATTTAATTCAGAAAGAATCCAACGATCAATTTCTATTCTTTCGTTAAGCGGCATATCCTCTTCTTCATAAGCAAACCCATCTATATTCGCATATAGCGCAAAGAATGCGTATGTGTTGTAAAGTGTTCCAAAGAATTTTCTGCGTATCTCATCGATTCCTTCTAAATCGAACTTAAGATTTTCCCAAGGCTGTGCATTAGAAATCATATACCAACGCGTAGCATCAGGCCCATATTTATCTAAGGTGGTGAATGGGTCAATAGCGTTTCCTAATCGTTTCGACATTTTGTTTCCATTCTTATCTAACACTAGTCCGTTTGAGACAACATTCTTGAACGCTACACTGTCAAATAAAATGGAGGCGATAGCGTGTAGCGTAAAAAACCACCCTCTCGTTTGGTCTACTCCTTCCGCTATAAAATCGGCTGGATAACAAGTTTCAAATAACTCTTTGTTTTCAAATGGATAATGCAGTTGTGCGTAAGGCATAGAGCCTGAGTCGAACCACACATCAATTAAGTCACTTTCGCGTTTCATAGCTTTTCCTGAAGCAGAAACCAAAACGATATCATCTACATACGGACGGTGCAGGTCGAATGTATCATAATTTTCGGCAGTCATATCTCCAGGCACAAAATCAGCTAATGGATTGCTGCTCATTAGTCTTGCAGAAACTGCTTTATCAATCTCATGTTTCAACTGTTCTACAGACCCTATACAGATTTGCTCGCTGTAGTCTTTTGTAGCCCAAATAGGCAGTGGGATACCCCAAAAACGAGAGCGGGAAAGATTCCAGTCTACCAAGTTTTTTAGCCAATTTCCAAAACGCCCCTCTCCAGTAGAATTTGGCTTCCAATTGATGGTTTTGTTCAGCTCTACCATTCGATCTTTTGCAGCGGTAGTCTTCACAAACCAACTTTCTAATGGGTAGTAAAGAATTGGTTTGTCAGTTCTCCAACAATGTGGGTAAGAGTGTTCGTACTTCTCTGCCTTGAAACAAAGGTTGCTTTCTTTCAGTTTGATAACGATTTGCACATCTACAGGAATTTCTGGCTTGTCATCTTCTTCTGTATAGTATTCATCTTTCACATACATGCCAGCAAAATCGCTAACAGCGCTTACAAATTTTCCCTGTGTATCTACTAAGGTCAAAGAGCCAATTCCGTTCTGCTTAGCCACCCTGTTGTCATCTGCGCCAAAACTTGGCGCTAAGTGCACAATACCTGTTCCATCTTCAGTCGTTACAAAATCACCAATCAACACACGGAAAGCATCACCATATTCAGGTTGAGCGTACGGTAACAACTGTTCGTAGTAAACTCCTTCTAACTCACGACCCTTGAAGCTTCCAATAACTTCAAATGGAATACTTTTATCGCCAGTGACATAGTCAGTTAATGTTAAATTAGCATTTGTTTCAGAAAAAAACTTAGCAAGCAAATCTTTTGCTAAAACGACCGTAATCGGTTGATGTGTATATTGGTTGAAAGTTTTAACTTTTACATATTCTATTTTTTCACCAACCGCCAAAGCTGTGTTTGAAGGTAGTGTCCAGGGCGTGGTGGTCCAAGCAAGAAAGAATAGATCTCCATGAATATTTTCGAAAAGAAAATCAGACTGCTCATTCTTTACCACTTTGAATTGCGCTACAGCAGTTACATCTTTTACATCTCGGTAACAACCAGGCTGATTTAGCTCATGCGAACTTAATCCCGTTCCTGCCTTTGGTGAGTATGGTTGGACAGTGTGCCCTTTGTAGAGCATGCCTTTTTCGTTCATTTGACTGAGCAACCACCAAACGCTTTCAATATATTTATTGTCGTAGGTAACATAAGGGTTATTCATGTCTACCCAGTAACCCATTTGGTCCGTTAAGTTTTCCCAAACGCTTTTGAATTTCATGACATTTTCTCGACATTTCTGATTGTACTCAGCAATAGAAATGTTTTTACCAATATCTTCTTTAGTGATGCCTAATTCTTTCTCTACACTTAGCTCTACAGGTAGTCCGTGCGTATCCCAGCCCGCTTTTCGGTGTACTTGGAACCCTTGTAGTGTTTTGAAGCGACAAAATATATCTTTGATGGTACGCCCCATAACATGGTGAATACCCGGCATACCATTTGCTGAAGGGGGCCCCTCATAAAAGGTAAAAGATGGCTTTCCTTCTCTTGTAGAAACACTCTTTTCAAAAGTGTTTTTAACCTTCCACTCTTCCAACACCTCTTGACCAATTTGCGCTAAGTTCAGCTGCTTATATTCTGGATATTTGTTCATTAAATGGTAGCGATAACTTTTAGTTCGATAGCAATAGGGGTTGGTAAACTTTTAATTTCTACCGTAGTTCTACAAGGCTGATTGTCTGCAAAATATTCAGCATACATACGATTATAAACCTTGAAATCGTCTTTCATGTTGGTTAGGAAAACAGTTACATCAACCACTTTATCCCAAGAAGATCCTGATTCTTCCACAATGGTTCGTACATTTTTAAAAACCGAATGACACTGCTCCTCTATATCGTAAGAAAGAATATTTCCTTGATTATCTAACTCTACTCCAGGAATCTTTTTGGCTCCTTTTTCTCTTGGTCCAACTCCGGATAAAAACAACAGACCTCCTACCTTGCGCGCATGTGGGTAAAGCCCCACTGGCTCAGGCGCTTTGCTTGACTCAATCTTTTTACTACTCATAACCCCTTGATATTAAGAGGGCAAAAGTAAGGATTGGTTACTAGATAAGCAACGGAAATAAGAGAATTCATAAAATGCAGCTTTGTTTTTAAATCTTTCCAACATCTATTAATTCAAGAGCAAGAATTTAAAACCAATCTAAAGGGTTAAAACATTATTTTTGCACGCATGAAGAATATAATTATTGGGCTATTTATTGCATTACCTATTTGTTTATCTGCTCAAAGACCCAATATGGGAGGTGGAGATTTTAGAAAGGGAAACGCTTCACAACACATAGGTGTTGTTTCTGGAAAATTAGTGGATGCTGAAGACGGCTCCTCTCTTTCTTTTGCGAATGTTCGTTTATTTCGATTCAACGATGTTTTATTAGAAGGAACTATTACGGATGAAGCGGGGGGCTTTGAATTTGGCAAACTAGCGCTAGCAAACGGCTATCTGCTTATAAACTATATGGGTTATAAGGAAAAGCGAGTGGATATTAGTTTGAACAAAAACAAGAAAATAGAATACTTAGGTAAAGTAAAAGTAGCGCGTTCAGCAGTTAACTTGCAGGAAGTTTCGATTGATGAAGAAAAACCGATATACGAAGCCAAGATGGAGAAGATTGTTTACAATGCTGAAAACGACCTTAACGAATCCTTAGATGATGCTACGGATGTATTGCGCAAAACACCGCTACTATCGGTAGACATGGACGGAAAAGTGAGTTTGAGAGGCTCTCAAAAGGTGAAGTTTTTAGTGAATGGAAAGGAGTCCACTTTCTTTAACGGATCTTCCTCTGATGCGCTTAAAATGATTCCAGCAGATGAAATTAAAAGCGTAGAAGTGATTACCTCTCCTACTGCAAAATATGAGGGGGAGGGAGACGCAGGAATTATCAACATCATCACTAAAAAAAAGCAGATAGTAGGGTTTAACGCTACAGTAAACGGATCTGTAGGCACACGCGTTAATCGTCAATCATTTAACTTAAATATCGGAAAAGGAAAATTCGGAATATCTTCTAGAGCAATGGTTCGATACGGATGGGAATTGCCGGGGCAAGGGTTCAGTTTTAGAGATGACAAAAATAACCAAACTACACTTATACAAATAGACTCTACTAGAGGACAGTGGATAGGTTTTGGAGGCAACACCGAAGTGTATTATGATATCAACCCTTACAATAGTATTGTGTCTAATATAAGTTACAGAGGCAACAAACAAACACGTAAAAACTGGTCTCAAGACAGTCTCTACACTAATAATTTTGGCTTAGAGGGAAAGAATCAGATTACAGCATTTATTGACTCTTTAAGAGATATTGGAATGATTGAGGTCAATAGATATACAGATTCAGAAAATTTCCGAAATTCATATGAGTGGACCACAGATTATGTGAAGAAATTTTCAGACCATGAAGACAGAGAGCTTAGTATAGCTTTTCAGTTAGGTTTTGATATTCGTGATGATGACACATATGTATTGACTAATCAAGAAAATGATACTGTTTGGAATAGAAATGATGCGAACCCTCTAACTAAAGTCATACAGCTAGATTATGTTCACCCAATTGAAGATAAGCACACAGTTGAGGTTGGGGTAAAATATATTGATCGAGATATGATTTCGCAATACTCAACATGGAATGAAGGTGTTTTAACGCAGCCTTATGAACAGTTTGACTACAATCAAAAAGTTACAGCGGCTTATGTGTCTACTAAATGGGAGCTTAACAAAAAGTGGGGAATGGTGGCAGGCTTAAGAGCAGAGCACACCCAGATATCTGGGCAATGGAATGAGCAACTAAGCGGAGAGTGGGTTCAAAATGAAAAAGACACTTTTCAAAACAAATACTTAACACTTTTACCAAACCTTATTTTCTCTTATAAAATTGATATGCTTCAGTCTATAAAATTCAGCTATAGCAAACGCTTGTCAAGACCAGGGATTTACTATATAAACACAAATTCTGTAACTAATGACATATTAAATATTGAGAAAGGAAACCCCTACCTAAAACCTTCTAATTCACATAATGTAGAAATTGGGTATAATAATTTTTCAGGAAAATATAAGGGTAGTTATTACTTGTTTGCTAAACATTCTACAAACTTAATTGAACCAATTGTAACAATGAATGGAGATACTGCTATTACAAACTATGAAAACCTTAGAGAAAATAATTCGGTTGGAATAAATTATTACGGATCTATTTCATTTAATAATCTTGATTTAAGAGCGGGTTTTAATTTGTATACGTTTCAAACAACAAGAGCAAACTTGGGTCGTATTTTGTACAATTGGAACACGGGAGGAAGTTATGATTTAGGTAAAGGATATAAGATGGAAACCTGGGGCTTTTTCCGCTCACCTACAGCGACTTCGCAAGGCTACATCCCTTCTTTTTCAATGTTTAGTATAGGCGCAAAAAAAGAGTTTAATAATAAAAAAGGGTCTTTAGGAGTTCGAGTTATACAACCATTTAAGCAGTTCAAATCTTTTGAAACCGAAGTAAATGGAAATGGGTTTTACACCTATTCTAATAATGAAACATTATTCCGCTCTATAGGTATTAGTTTCAAATATACATTTGGAGAGATGAAGTTCAAAGCCATTAAAAACAAAACCAACATTTCAAATGATGATTTGATCCAGGGTGGTGGAGAAGGAGATTATTAATCTTTTTACAGAATGAATTGAAGCCTCGCTTTTTGCGGGGCTTTTTTATGCTTATTTTTATCGCGTGAGCAAATTAATTGTGGAGTGTTGCGCCAACTCGGTGCAGTCAGCTATCAACGGACAAACCGGAGGTGCAGGGCGTATAGAATTGTGCGCAAATATAGAACAAGGAGGAACAAACCCTTCCGCATCAAGCATATGCTTGGCACGGAAGGTATTAGATGTTGATTTGTATGTGCTCATTCGTCCAAGAATCGGGAATTTTGTGTATTCCGATTATGATTTGTGAATTGAAAAACAAGGGAGTAAAGTCTAAAACATTGTTTACCTTTTCTGTAAAAGAGATGAATATTGAACAGCCAAACATTCAAACGCAATGGAAAGGGGACACGATTTTTCTAAACACGGACACCCCTGCTTTTCAAGTTTATCTGCACGGAATAGATGAGCGATTTTCTGACAACTTTTTCACACTTTTACCAAACAAAGAAAAATCAGTTGTGTGTACAGGAGCGGATAAAAAAGGATTGAAAATATACACCTTGGCAGATTTAAAAGATAAAGAACAAAAAAACAGAAATTATGTCAAATAGAAGGAGGTTTATAAAAGGAGGCGTTTTGGGCGCTGTCGGAGCGGCTATTTTCCCAAAAATCGCCTTTTCCCTAAGCAAAACAAACCCTCATTCGAACAGCGGTTTTCCGATGGTTATCTCTACTTGGACACATGGTATACCCGCCAATGAGGCAGCCATGGAAGTGCTTTTAAAAGGAGGAACTGCTATTGATGCAGTAGAGGCAGGCGCGCGTGTTCCGGAGGCAGATCCAGAATCGATGTCGGTGGGTTATGGCGGATTGCCCGATAGAGATGGGCATGTAACATTAGACGCTTGCATTATGGATCACACAGGGAATTGCGGTTCGGTAAGTTTTCTGCAGCATATTAAACACCCCATATCGGTAGCAAGAAAAGTGATGGACGACACACCTCATGTTATGCTTTCTGGTTCAGGAGCGCTCAAGTTTGCATTAGAAAAAGGTTTTCCAAAAGAAGATTTATTAACTGATAAAGCGCGTAGGCGTTGGGAAGAGTGGTTGAAAGATTCTCAATACAAACCTATTATCAATATAGAAAACCATGATACTATTGGACTATTAGCTTTGGATCAAAAAGGAGACATCTCAGGGGCCTGTACTACCTCAGGACTATCCTATAAAATGCACGGCCGTGTAGGCGACTCGCCTATTATTGGCGCCGGTATGTTTATAGATAATGAGGTGGGCGGCTGTTGCGCAACGGGAGTTGGTGAGGCTGTAATGAAAACTCTTGGCTCTTTTTTAATTGTAGAACTGATGCGTCAAGGAGCTAGTCCACAAGAAGCTTGCGAAGAAGGGATTGCTCGTATTGTGAAAAATCAAAATTATAAGGATATGCAAATTGGCTATTTAGCCATCAATAAACAAGGAAGGCATGGCGCATATGCAGTACATCCTTGGTTTAATTACGCATTACATCAAGGGGGATCCAACGAATTGATTGATTCACCATCGTACATTCAAAAATAATGCGATACATCATTGGAATATATTTGTTTTTGGCGGCATGTAGTCAACCACAACCAATAGAGGCTGTCTCTTATACACATCTCCGAGCCCACGAGACGTAGAGGAAT
>CAXDKI010000002.1:0-16911 GCA_963990215.1 uncultured Flavobacteriales bacterium
CACAAGGAGTATCGTCGGCAGCGTCAGATGTGTATAAGAGACAGATCTATAGAGAGAAAGAGATTGGCTTGCGTAAACTCCTATCAGAAAAGTTAGTACGCGGAAAGGTAGAACTTTCTATTTGGCGAGAAGAGATTGCGAGTGCGAGTCGTTACTCCATAAACAAAGAGGTGGTGAAAGCTTACCACCAACAAATTGATGAACTACGCAAAGAGTTGGGCTATAAGGAACCTTTTTCTAAGTTAGAAAGAGGAATTTACAGAGACATCATGCAAACCATGGTGCGCATGCCAGACATAATGATAAAAGGAGAAGAAGCTGCTGATGAAAATGAATGGCAAAAAGTAGAGGAAAGCGTTCGTCTGGCTGTCAATAATTTGGTGCAATTCCGTACGGATGAAGGGAAGAAATTGGAAGAAGATATTCGCAAGCGCATCAACATCATTGCACAACTTTTAGAAGATATTGCCCCGCTTGCCAAGCAACGCATTGAAAAGGTGAAAAGCAGTCTGCAAGATAAATTAGCTGAATTAGAGTCAAAGAATATTGATGAAAATCGATTTGAACAGGAGCTAATTTATTACCTAGAAAAGCAAGATATCACCGAAGAGCAAGTGCGCCTTTCGGCACACCTCAATTACTTTTTAGAAACCATGGATGCTGGCTTTCCAAACGGAAAAAAGCTTGGTTTTATTAGTCAAGAAATTGGAAGAGAAATCAACACCATCGGCTCTAAATCATCGGAAGCAGGTATGCAAAAAGTAGTGGTGCAAATGAAAGATGAATTGGAAAAAATTAAAGAACAACTGTTGAATGTCCTCTAAGAAAGCAATCATATTTTCTGCCCCTTCGGGTACTGGGAAAACAACTTTGGTGCGCCATTTGCTAGATCAAGGACTACCTTTGGAATTTTCTATTTCAGCCTGTAGCCGTTCGCCTAGAGCAAATGAGCAAGACGGCAAAGATTACCACTTTTTAAATCCAACAAACTTCAAAGAAAAAATAGCGGCAGATGCTTTTTTGGAGTGGGAAGAGGTGTACGAAGATATGTTTTACGGCACCTTAAAATCGGAAATGGAACGCATTTGGAAAAGTGGGAAGCAAGTCATTTTTGATGTGGATGTTGTAGGCGGAATTAACATTAAAAAACACTTTGGTGAGCAAGCTCTTGCTGTATTTGTAGCGCCTCCATCTATAGAAGAATTGAAAAATCGATTAGAAGAAAGAGGCACTGAAACCGCTGAGAGTTTACAAAAACGATTAGGTAAAGCTGAAGCAGAAATAGCACAACAAGATGCTTTTGACATTGTCATTGTGAATGATGATTTAGATGCTGCTCGACAAGAAGTAATCAAAAAAGTCATTGACTTTTTAAACAACTAAATATGAAGACGGGACTCTTTTTTGGTTCTTTCAATCCTTTGCATATTGGCCACATGACCATTGCGCAATATATGGTAGAGTTTACTGATTTAGAGCAAGTTTGGTTTGTGGTTTCTCCGCAAAACCCTTTCAAAGAAAAAAGCAGTTTATTAGATCAGCATCACCGACTAATGATGGTCCGTATTGCAACAGAAGATCATTTACAGTTTCAAGCATCCGATATTGAATTCAATCTTTCGCAACCCTCTTACACAGTAGATACACTGACTTACTTGAAAGAGCAATATCCAGCACACAATTTCGCTTTAATTATGGGCGGAGATAATTTGAATTCTTTTCATAAGTGGAAAAACTACGAACGAATTTTAGAAGAGCACGAATTGTATGTGTACCCAAGACCTGAAAGCAAAGATTGCGCCTTAGCAAGCCACAAAAAAGTACGTGTTACACTAGCTCCTCTCATGGATATTTCTGCTAGCTTCATCCGAAAAAGTATCGCAGACAAAAAAGACATCAGCTACTTTTTACCACCCAAAGTGTGGCAATATATGGATGAAATGAATTTTTATAAATAAAAAAAGCCCCACTTTGAGTTGGGCTTTTCATTTATGCTTAAGCGACAATTAAGCTACCTCAACTGCTGCTAAAATACTTTCAAATAAAGCACGACCATCGGTGTTTCTCAACTCCTCATCAGCTGCACGCTCTGGGTGAGGCATCATGCCAAATACATTACGCCTTGCATTACAAACACCTGCAATGTTTTCGATTGCTCCGTTCGGGTTTGCTTCATCGGTAATATTACCGTTTTCATCACAGTAACGGAACAATACCTGATCATTATCATTCAATATTTTCAATGTTTCTGCATCTGCATGATAGCGT
Organism: uncultured Flavobacteriales bacterium; assembly: GCA_963990215.1. Taxonomy (GTDB): domain Bacteria; phylum Bacteroidota; class Bacteroidia; order Flavobacteriales; family UBA7312; genus UBA7312. Next base: position 2,269 of record CAXDKI010000002.1, read on the forward strand.
CCTTCTCCGTGTGCAATTGGAGTCAAGATATTTTCTCCTTCCACTAATTTGTTCGTCACCAAAGTATTGGTTGTTTGTGTGCTTAAGTATACATTTTTACAAATGAACTTATGACTGTTGTTATGCAACAATGCGCCAGGCAATAAACCCGACTCACACAAAATTTGGAAACCGTTACAAATACCCATTACATATCCGCCATTATTGGCAAACTCAATCACTTTTTCCATAATGGGAGAAAAGCGTGCAATGGCTCCAGAACGTAAATAATCTCCGTAAGAAAACCCTCCTGGCAAAACAATAAATTCACACCCTTGTAAATCGGTATCTTTATGCCATAGTTTTGCCACTTCTTGTCCCATGATAGTTTCTAGAACATATACCATGTCCATATCGCAATTAGACCCTGGGAAAACAACTACTCCAAACTTCATTTTTTTTGAATAAAAATTGATGCTGCAAAGTTACGGATTATTTACAATCCGAATACTTGGGAAAGATGGAAATAAATAGTAGATAAAAGAAAGAGAGTAAACAGCACTTCGTACCACCACCACTTGCGCGCAAACAACAAGTAATTACCTACTAATGCTGTTATTGGAAAAGCTAACACCAAGAGGTGCTGAAGGCCGTCTGAAGCAAGCGTAAAAAAGCCGAAAAGACCAAATAAAAGGTACGCTACAAAAACAATAAATGCCTTTCTAGAACGCAAACTTTTCAGTGCAAACCATTGTGCCAACTCCTTGAAAGCGCTTAAAAGTAAAATTGCTGATAGTACGAAAAAGATGCCTTCTGAGAGTGAAATGCCAACACTAGGTAAAAACAGGCTGAGCATGCGTAGATAATGCTCTATGTGCAGCGGTAATGTATCTACAAAAAACAGATAACACGCCATCATTAACAAGGGGCTTATAAAGCCCAAAACTGGAATGATGTAATTCCTCCATCCTACTGCGCTATAAGTAAGGTTAGCAATATAAATAAGCGGAAACAAAAAGATGGTTGGTGGATATATCAACACACTCATCCCAAGTAAGAAAGCTGCATCAAATAATACGGCATATGGTCGCTCTTTTTGATATATTCCTAATAGCTTGTTAAGGAAAAAAAGTAGTACAAAAATAGCTAACCAAACTGGCGAAAAGGAAAAGATAGAAACAAAAACAATCAGCACTGAAGCAGGTAATACTGTATTGTACTTCAGCACCCCTTTCTCAGAAATCAAGTTGTTAAACCCCATAGCCATTAACAAAGACAATATAAACACCAAGATGGCTGCCAGCCACTTATTACTAAACAGTAAATGCTGGGCTAAATCAAATAAAGGATATCCTGTTTGTGCAAAAGAATAATCCGAAAGGTGTAATAATTGAAAGACGAAAAACAATACTGCCATCCCAAAGAAGGATAAAAGTGCCGCAGGGCGTGTGGTTTTCAGCAGTTTTACTAACATTTATTTCAGAATATTTCTACTTTTGCTGCGAAATTAAATTTACAAAAAATGATAAGAGATTTCTTTTACGGACTTGGTGATATGTTTGAAAGCTTATGGACAATCATGCCTTCTATTGGTAATATCCCAAATGACATCTCTATTCTTGTTGTTTCTGCGTTTTTTATTTACTGGACTGTAAAACTAATTCAGTTTAAAAGAAACGGAGAAGCCTAAGCCTCTTCCGTTTGCAAGTCAAAACCGATATCTCTTCGGTAGTATTTCTTTTCGAAATTTATTTTTTCTGCGTTAGCGAATGATTTAGCTAGTGCTGTTTCTATGTCTCTTCCGTAAGAAGTAATAGTCAACACACGACCTCCGTTAGTCACTACATCATCTCCTTCCTGCTTGGTTCCTGCGTGGAATAGAATACTGTCTTCACAGTCTTCAAAACCACTCATCACCTTGCCTTTTTCGTATGCTTCTGGATATCCTCCCGACACCAACATAACGGTCACTGCAGTATCTTCATCAACATAAAAATCTTTTTCACTGAAAGTGCCATCGCCAATTCCCTTAAATAAATTTAATAAATCTGATTTGATTCTAGGTATGACCACCTCTGTTTCAGGATCTCCCATGCGCACATTGTACTCAATTACATAAGGATCTCCATTCACATTCATCAAGCCAATAAAGATGAATCCTTTGTAAACGATCCCTTCTTCTTTTAATCCGTTAACGGTTGGTTTAATAATTCTGTCTTCTACTTTTTCCAAAAAGAATTTATCCGCAAAAGGCACAGGGGAAATAGCTCCCATACCTCCCGTATTTAAACCTGTATCACCTTCGCCAATACGCTTGTAATCCTTTGCTGATGGTAACACTTTATAGCTTTCTCCATCTGTTAACACAAAAACAGAAAGCTCTATCCCGTCTAGGAATTCTTCAATCACAACTTTAGAACTTGCATCACCAAACTTAGCATCTTCCAACATGGCTTTTAGCTCTGATTTTGCTTCAGTTAAGTCGTCAATTATTAACACCCCTTTACCTGCAGCTAATCCGTCCGCCTTTAAAACGAATGGAGGGTTTAGAGTTTCCAAGAAATCATATCCTGCTTCTAGTGTATCTTTAGTAAAGCTTTGATAAGCCGCAGTAGGCACTCCAAACTTCTTCATAAACTCTTTCGAGAACTCTTTACTTCCTTCTAGCTGAGCTCCTCTTTTAGATGGCCCTATTACAGTGACATCCTTTAAGGATTCATCTTCTGTAAAGAAATCGTAAATCCCTTTTACCAATGGATCCTCAGGGCCAACCACAACCATGCTGATGTTGTGTTCCAAAACTAAGATTTTCATCGATTCAAAGTCATCCACTAAGATGGATACATTTTCTCCCAAGCTAGCTGTTCCTGCATTTCCTGGAGCAATGAAGAGTTTTTCGCACAAACTGCTCTGTGCTATTTTCCAACTCAAGGTATGCTCTCTACCTCCCGATCCTACTACTAATACATTCATCTATAAAGGGATGTTTCCGTGTTTTTTCTTTGGCAGGCTATCTACCTTATTCTCTAACATTTTAAATGCCTTGATTAACTTTTCTCTTGTTTTAGAAGGAGCTATCACCTCATCTACATAACCGCGAGCAGCAGCATTGTAAGGGTTTGCAAAAAGGTCTGCATATTCTGCTTCTTTCTCCTTCCACTTAACTTCTGCATCTGTAGCCTTTTTAATTTCTTTTCGGAAGATGATTTCAGCAGCGCCTTTCGCTCCCATCACCGCAATTTCTGCTGATGGCCATGCATAATTCATGTCTGCACCAATGTGCTTAGAGTTCATTACATCATACGCACCCCCATAAGCTTTACGCGTAATCACTGTAATACGCGGCACTGTTGCTTCGGAAAAGGCGTACAATAGTTTCGCCCCATTATTGATGATTCCATTCCATTCTTGGTCTGTTCCCGGTAAGAATCCAGGAACATCCTCAAACACCAATAAAGGAATATTGAAACAATCGCAGAAACGCACAAAACGAGCTGCTTTATTAGAAGCATTGTTATCTAAAACACCTGCTAAAAACGCAGGTTGATTAGCCACAACTCCTATAGAACGACCACCTAATCGTGCAAATCCACACACAATGTTTTCGGCATAATCTTTATGCACTTCGTGGAAAGAACCTTCATCTATTGTTACTTCAATCACCTCTAGAATATCGTAAGGCTGGTTCGGGTTTTCTGGAATGACTTCATCCAAAGTGACTCTTGTTTCATTACCACCCTCATACGCTAAAGCAGGAGCATCTTCCTCACAATTTTGAGGCATATAGCTCAACAACCTTTTCAAGTTATTAATGAGCTCAATCTCATTCACGTAGGTAAAGTGTGCTACTCCTGATTTAGTAGAGTGCGTAGATGCTCCTCCTAACTCTTCGGCAGTCACATCTTCATGTGTTACAGTTTTTACTACATTGGGTCCTGTAACAAACATGTATGAAGTGTTCTCTACCATCATGATGAAGTCTGTAAGTGCTGGAGAATAAACCGCCCCTCCTGCACAAGGCCCCATGATAGCCGAAAGCTGTGGGATAACCCCACTTGCTTTGGTGTTTCTGTAAAAGATGTCGGCATAACCACCAAGAGAAACAACTCCTTCTTGAATACGCGCGCCACCACTGTCGTTTAATCCAATAACAGGTGCGCCATTTTTCATAGCCAGATCCATCACCTTACAGATTTTCTCTGCATGCGCTTCTGCCAAAGAGCCCCCCATCACGGTAAAATCTTGTGCAAATACATACACCAATCTTCCATCAATAGTTCCGTAGCCTGTTATCACACCATCACCTAAAAAAATTTGCTTGTCCAAGCCGAAGTTGGTAGAACGGTGTGTTACCAAGATGCCTATTTCTTCGAAAGAGTGTTCGTCTAACAAAAAGTGAATGCGCTCACGTGCTGTTAACTTTCCCTTAGCATGTTGCGATTCGATACGTTTTTTGCCTCCACCTAATTGAGCTTCTGCTTTTTTCGCTTCTAATATTTCTAATTTCTTTTTCATGTCAAATTTTACTCTCCCTCCATTAAAGCCATAATTTCCTCGCTCATTTCCATGTTGTGAAATACATTCTGCACATCATCATCTTCCTCTAACTTATCTAGTAATTTCAAGACCAATGGTGCTTGTTCTTCCGTGATATATTTGAAGTTATTAGGGATGCGTTGTAATTCTGCGTTCTTTACTTCCACCCCCATCTTTTCTAAAAGGTTGGTCATGTTAGAGAAGTCTGCAAAATCGGTGTAGATAGTGATGGCTTCTTCATCTTGCTCTAGCTCTTCCAAGCCGCCATCTATCAATTCCATTTCTAGCTCTTCCAAGTCCATTTCCAACTGCGAAGACCCTACTGTAAACACTCCTTTTCTGTCAAAAATGAATTCTAAAGAGCCATTGGTACCTAAGTTTCCTTCGCATTTGTTGAAGTAAGAACGCACATTGGCAACTGTTCGGTTGTTGTTATCTGTAGTACATTCAACAAATACCGCTACTCCATTGGCGGAGTATCCTTCTAAAGAGATCTCCACATAGTTAGCTGCATCTGCTCCGCTTGCTTTTTTAATGGCACGCTCCACATTATCCTTCGGCATGTTAGCAGCTTTTGCATTTTGGATTACCTGGCGCAAACGCGAATTTGTTTCCGAATTCGGACCACCATCCTTTACGGCCATCACAATATCTTTTCCAATACGCGTGAAAGTCTTGGCCATTTTAGACCAACGCTTCATCTTACGCGCTTTTCTAAACTCAAATGCTCGTCCCATAATTTATTGTTTCTTCCAGGCTATTGCCACTCATCCAAAGATAGTATTTTAGTCTAATTTTAAAACCGCCAAGAATGCAGATTGAGGAACCTCCACATTTCCTACTTGACGCATACGTTTCTTGCCTTTTTTCTGCTTCTCAAGGAGCTTACGCTTACGCGTAATATCACCACCATAACACTTAGCTGTTACATCCTTTCTAAGGGCTTTCACTGTTTCTCTAGATATGATTTTTGCACCAATAGCCGACTGAATGGCAATATCAAATTGTTGTCGCGGAATCAATTCTTTCAGCTTCAAACAAATCTTTTTACCTAAGTTATATGCGTTATCTCTATGAATCAGAGCAGACAATGCATCTACCTGATCTCCATTAAGGAGTATATCTAATTTTGCTAAGTTCGATTGGCGGAACTCTAGTGGAAAATAATCGAAAGAAGCATATCCTCTAGAAATCGTTTTCAGTTTGTCGTAAAAGTCAAATACAATTTCTCCTAAGGGCATTTCAAAAGTCAGCTCTACGCGATCAGTGGTTAAATAGACCTGATTTTTCAACTCGCCTCTTTTCTCAATACACAAGTTCATAACAGATCCTACATAGTCGGATTTAGTAATAATTTGCGCACGGATGTAAGGCTCCTTCACATAATCTAAGGTGGAAGGCTCTGGTAAATCAGAAGGATTATTAATAATCTGCTCCTCTCCTGCTTTGGTGTAGGCATAGTATGATACATTTGGAACAGTAGTAATCACCGTCATATCGAATTCACGCTCCAAGCGTTCTTGAATAATTTCCATATGTAACATTCCTAAGAACCCACAACGGAAACCAAAACCTAATGCTGCAGAAGATTCTGGCTCAAAAGTTAAAGAAGCATCATTTAGCTGCAACTTCTCCATTGAATTACGTAATTCCTCATAATCCTCGGTGTCAACAGGATAAATTCCCGCAAAGACCATCGGCTTCACATCCTCAAATCCTTGAATTGCCTCTTTTGCAGACTGCTCAGTACGGGTAATGGTGTCTCCCACTTTCACCTCACGCGCATCTTTAATTCCTGAAATGATGTAGCCTACCTCACCTGTCGAAAGTGTTTTTTTCGGTTGTTGTTGCAGTTTAAGTGCTCCAATCTCATCAGCAAAATACTTTTTCCCTGTAGCCATAAACTGTACTTCATCTCCTTTTTTGACGGAGCCATTAACTATTTTAAAGTAAGCCTCAATCCCCCTAAAAGGATTAAATACCGAATCGAAAATCATAGCTTGTAAAGGCGCTTGCGGATCTCCTTCTGGAGCTGGCACACGCTCTATTATAGCTCGTAAAATATTTTGTATTCCTAATCCTGTTTTGGCAGAAGCCGGGATTATATCTTCATCATCACAACCAATCAGATCAATAATTTGGTCTTTCACCACTTCTGGATCGGCAGAAGGTAGGTCAATTTTATTCAGTACTGGGATGATTTCCAAATCATTTTCCAAAGCCAAATAGAGGTTGGAAATGGTCTGGGCCTGTATCCCTTGTGCAGCATCTACAATCAATAAGGCTCCCTCACAAGCAGCGATAGAACGCGATACTTCGTAGGAGAAATCCACATGGCCTGGGGTGTCAATCAGGTTTAGTACATACTGCTCTCCATCTAATTCGTACTCCATTTGTATGGCATGACTCTTGATGGTAATCCCTCTTTCGCGCTCCAAGTCCATATTGTCTAGTAATTGGTCTTGCGCCTCTCTTTCTGTTACCGCACCTGTGTATTCTAACAGCCTATCCGCTAAAGTACTTTTACCGTGGTCGATATGGGCAATGATGCAAAAATTTCTAATCTTTTTCATGCACTGCGAAAATAGTTAAATTTATGAAGGAAAATCGTTCTATTTCAACACCTTTCTATCCACATAAAAAGTGCCGAAAGGAATGATGGATGCTGCCAGAACTAATAGGAATGTTTTTGTATCCCAATTGTATTGTGGCTTGAAGTACAACGCCAAAAACACATAAGCCATAAAGAGTAGGCCATGCGGCATGCCTAATACTTGCACATAAAAGGCGTCTCCACTATGATACTTAATAGGTACGGCTACAAATAATAGTAAGATGTACGAAAGACCCTCTAAAAAGGCTGTGATTCTGAAAATTGAATTCATGTTAATTGATTCATTTTAGCAATGTATTTACCTAAAATATCAAATTCTAAATTAACTATAGTCCCTACCTTAAAATTATGGAAATTAGTGTGATTATATGTATATGGTATAATGGCTACAGAAAAATAATCGGCTTGAGAGTTAACTACTGTTAAGCTTACTCCATTGACACATATAGAACCTTTTTCTACAGTGATATTCCCTAAATTTTCGTGAGAAAAAGTATAATACCATGACCCATCTACTTCAACCACATCTACACATTCCGCAGTTTGGTCGACATGTCCTTGTACTAAATGTCCGTCCAACCTGTCGCCCAGCTTCATACAACGCTCAATATTTACCTGGTCACCCACTTGCAAATCACCCAAATTGGTTTTTTGCAAACTTTCCTGAATGACAGTTACGGTATATATATCTCCTTCAATAGCCACTACTGTTAAGCAAACCCCATTGTGTGCTACTGATTGGTCAATCTTCAGTTCTTGCGTAATAGGTGTTCGCATACTGATGTGTAGGTTTTCTGCTTCCTTTTGCAAGGAAACGACTTCACCCATATTCTCTACAATGCCTGTAAACATTAGTAATCGATTAGTTGTTCTTCAATCTCTTCTGGAATTTCCCTAAAGGTATAGTCTTGGCTTCTTAGTTGTGGCTCAAAACCTGCCTTGCGGATGGATTGTTGTATGCTTTTATAGGTAAAACGGTGCGGTGCTCCTGCTGCCGAAACCACATTTTCTTCTATCATTATAGACCCAAAATCGTTAGCTCCACCGTGCAAACAAAGCTGTGCAGTTTCTTTACCCACAGTTAGCCAAGAGGCTTGTATGTTTTTAATGTTAGGAAGCATAATGCGGCTGATGGCAATCATGCGTAAATATTCATCTGCCGATACATTGTTTTGAATGCCTCTTAGGCGTTTAAGCAGGGTGCCATCGTCCATAAATGGCCATGGAATAAATGCCAAAAAGCCATCAGCATCGACTGGTTTTTCAGATTGGACCTCTCTCAACCAAACCAAATGCTCAAAACGCTCTTCTAGCGTTTCAATATGTCCAAACATCATGGTTGCCGAAGTAGTGATATCCAGCTGGTGTGCTGCACGCATGACATCTAACCACTCTTGCCCTGTACACTTACCACGAGAAATCAGTCTGCGCACCCTATCATTTAAGATCTCTGCTCCTGCTCCTGGCAAGCTATCCATGCCGTTTTCCTTTAAGGCACTAAGTACTTCGGTATGCGATTTTTTTTCCAGTTTACAGATATGTGCTACTTCTGGCGGCCCCAAGGCGTGCAAACGAACATTGGGGTACAATGTCTTTAACTCACTGAATAAATTGGTGTAGAAGCCTAAACCCAATTCTGGGTGATGACCTCCTTGTAACAGCAACTGATCACCACCATAACGCAGGGTGTCTTCTATCTTCGTTTTGTAATCCTCAATTGTAGTCACATACACCTCTTCATGCCCTGGAGGACGGAAAAAATTACAGAATTTACAATTGGCTATACAAGCATTGGTCGTGTTTACATTACGGTCTATTTGCCAAGTTACCTTTTCGTCTGGATTTTGAATTTTTCGTAATTCGTTAGCCACATACATCAATTCGGAAGTAGGCACATGTTCAAACAGAAATTGTCCTTCTTCTGCCGTTAAAGATTCAAAGGCTAAAGCCCGTTTCAACAAAGAATCCGTATTCATCTAAATTGCGTAATTTTGAGAGCTTAAAAATACATAATAATATGAACACTGCTATTGCTCGCAAAACAAGTATTCAAGATACTGATAACCTTGTTGTTTTAATCAATGACACTGCACAATTAGAAGGCTTTTCTTTATCTAAAGAGGAGATGGATTATGCAACAAAATGCTTGGATACAGAACAAAAAAGCTTTGCCATTAACCAATATGGTAGATGGGTTTTTGTGCAAGTGCTAAGCGATTGTAAAGAGAGCGCTAGAAAAGCAGCTAATAAGCTTCATGCTTCTGTAGTTGGTAAAAAAATATCGGAAATAAGTGTTATAAACGCTATGGGAAATAAAGCTGTTTCCTTTGCTTTTTCTGAAGGACTTGCCTTGAGTAATTATCAGTTTTTGAAATACTTCAGTGATAAAAAAGAGCACAGCCTGAAAACTATCAATCTATGTGCTGGTATGGAAGAGGCAGACGCAAACAACTTACAAGCTATTATTGTCGGAACCTTTATTGCTAGAGATTTGGTTAACGAACCTTTATCTTACCTAAGCGCTGTGCAATACAGTAAAGACATTGAAGCTTACGGCAAGACATTTGGATTCTCTGTAGAAGTGTTGCACAAAAAGAAAATTGAAATACTTAAAATGGGTGGTCTTTTAGCAGTAAACCAAGGGAGTATTGACCCTCCTACCTTCAATATTATGGAGTGGAAAACTGCAGGAGCAACCAATAAAAAACCCATCATATTAGTCGGGAAAGGAATTGTATATGACACTGGTGGATTGAGCTTAAAACCAACGCCCAACTCTATGGATTTAATGAAGAGTGACATGGGCGGTTCGGCAGCAGTAGTAGGCGCCATGGCGGCAATTGCTAAAGCTAACCTCAACATCCATGTGATTGGGTTAGTTCCTGCAACAGATAACCGTCCATCTGGAAATGCATACGCTCCTGGAGATGTTATTACTATGCACGATGGAACAAGCGTTGAGGTGTTAAACACAGATGCAGAAGGACGTTTGATTTTAGCGGATGCATTGAGTTATGCGAAAAAATACAATCCAGAATTAGTTATTGATTTAGCTACCTTGACTGGAGCTGCTGCCCGTGCCATTGGCAAGCAAGGAATTGTTGCTATGGGAAATGATGAAAACACCATGACTGCCTTGAAGGCAAGTGGTGCAGAGGTGCAAGAACGATTGGCAGAATTTCCTTTTTGGGATGAGTACGCTGAGGATTTGAAATCTAACATTGCTGATTTGAAAAACTTAGGAGGTCCTGAAGCAGGCGCTATTACCGCAGGAAAATTCTTGGAGCATTTTACCGATTACCCTTACACACATTTAGACATTGCAGGTCCTGCCTTTATGTTAGCTCCATTTAACTATCGAGGCAAAGGAGGGACAGGTGTAGGTGTTCGTTTATTGTTCAACTTCCTCAAAAAGAAATCAGCATGAGTAAGAAGGTAAGAGTAGGCATATCCATTGGCGACATCAATGGAATTGGAATGGAGGTGATTATCAAAACCTTCATAGATAAGCGCATGCAAGAGCTGTGCACCCCTATTATTTTTGGCTCCTCTAAAGTGGCTTCTTTTCACCGAAAAGCGATGGGCATTGAAGAATTCAGCTTCAATGTAGTAGAGAATCCTGGTAAGGCTAACAAAAAAAAAGCCAACCTGATCAACTGTTGGAAAGAGGAGGCAAAAATCACGCTGGGCGAAAATACTACTGAAGGAGGAAAGTTTGCTTTTAAATCTTTAGAAGCGGCTACTAATGCACTTCTAAAAGGAGATGTAGATGTTTTAGTAACAGCTCCTATCAACAAACAAAACATACAATCCGATTCTTTTCAGTTTCCAGGACATACTGAATACTTGGCGGCGAAAGAACAAAAAAATGCTCTGATGCTAATGCTTTCAGAAAGCATGCGTATTGGCGTAGTAACAGGGCATCTCCCATTGGAGCAAGTTAGTGCCAACATCAGCCAAGAAAAAGTATTGGAAAAACTACGATTGCTTAACAACTCCTTGAAACAAGATTTTGGGATTAGGAAACCTAAAATTGCTGTGCTTGGACTCAATCCACATGCTGGCGACCAAGGTATATTGGGGAAGGAAGAAGATGACATCATCAGTCCTGCGCTCCAAAAAGCCAAAGAGGAAAATATTGTGTCTTTTGGCCCTTACCCTGCCGATAGCTTTTTTGGTTCAGATAAATTAGGTAGTTTCGATGGTATTTTAGCCATGTATCACGATCAAGGCTTAATCCCTTTCAAAACATTGGCTTTTGGCAAAGGAGTCAACTTCACTTCAGGCTTGTCTTTTGTAAGAACTTCGCCAGATCATGGCACTGCTTTTGAAATTGCTGGAGAGAATAAAGCGAACGAACAATCTTTTAGAGAAGCTGTTTTTACGGCTTGCGACATCTACAAAAAGCGTCAAGAGTTTAACGAAATTCATAAAAATCCACTTCCGATCAGCGAAAAGAAACAGCGTAAATCGATTGGACGCCAACGACCTGAATAAAAACAAAGGGTAAAAAGGCGTTATTTTTCTATTAAATTTATTACATTTGCACCCCCTTTTTTGAGCGAATTGAATTATGGTGAAGTTAACAGATTTTCAGATTGCCTTTTCAGGACTGAAGTTAGGAACCCACCAATTCGACTTTCAAATTGAGGACGCGTTCTTTCAGTTGTATGATTATGCTGAATTAAATTCAGGGCAAATAAACGCTATTATATTGCTTCAAAAAAAGAGTAATATGCTAAGTTTAGAATTCCAAATTAAAGGAACTGTAACATTGGCCTGCGATACGTGCACCGAAGATTACACACAAAGCATTGAAGGCAACTACAAACAGATTGTAAAGTTTTCTGATGTAGCAGAACCAGAAGAAACGGATGAAATCATCATTTTGCCAACAAACGAGCACACGCTTGAAGTTGCACATCAATTATATGAATTCATTCATTTGTCCCTGCCAAGCAGAAGAACACATGCCGATGAAGCATACTGCAATCAAGAAATTTTAGAAAAATTAGAAGAATTGGCCTATCAAGAGCCAGAATTAGCAGATCCGCGTTGGTCAGCACTGCAAAACTTGAAAAAATAAAACTAGGAATAATGGCACATCCAAAGCGCAAAATCTCGAAAACAAGAAGAGACAAAAGAAGAACACATTACAAAGCTGAAAGTCAACAGTTAACTACTTGCCCAACAACTGGCGAAACACATCAAACACATAGAGCTCACTGGGTAGATGGAGTTCTTTACCACAAGGGTAAAATAGTAATGGAAAAATAAGTTAGCGTAAATTAAATTAACGCTGTATTATTTGTAGATTTAGCTGCTAATTATATTTGGGAGCTAAATCTACTTTCATTTTATGACTAATATCCGAATAGGCATAGACATCATGGGTGGGGACTTTGCCCCCCAAGCAACAACCGAAGGAGCTATTTTGGCCCAAAGGGAGCTAAACAATGATATAGATTTAGTTCTTATCGGTGATGAAAAAACTATTCTTTCTATCTTAAAAAAGAAGGGGGTAGACAGTGCTCTTTTCAGTATTGTAAATGCTCCTGATGTTATCGAAATGGGCGACCACCCTACCAAAGCTTTTGCTAAAAAACCAAACTCCAGTATTGCTGTTGGTTTTCACTTATTAAAAAAAGGGGAAATTGACGGTTTTGCTAGTGCTGGAAACACAGGAGCTATGTTTGTAGGAGGCTATATGTCGGTAAAACCTATTGCCGGAGTTTTACGCCCTTGTATCTCTTCTGTTTTACCAAAAGAAGATGGTGGTGTTAATGTTATCTTGGATGTAGGTGCTAACGCAGACTGCAAGCCAGATGTACTGTATCAATTCGGGATTTTAGGCGCTTTGTTTGCAGAGCATGTATGTGGTATTAGCTATCCAAAAGTAGGTTTGTTAAACATTGGTGAAGAAGAAACGAAAGGCAATATGCTAACTACAGCAACCCACGAAATGATGAAAGATAGCTCTCATTTTAACTTCAATGGAAACATAGAAAGTCGCGATATTTTTGGTGATCATGCCGATGTTATTGTATGTGATGGATTCACTGGAAATGTTGTGTTAAAAGAGGCTGAAGCGTTTTATACGCTCATCAAAAAAAGAAAGATTGAAGACGAATATTTCAATCGATTCAACTATGAAAATTATGGTGGCACACCAATCCTAGGACTGAACAAAGCTGTAGTGATTGGGCATGGTATCTCCAACGAGATCGCAATAAAAAACATGATTGTGCTTACTGCCGATGTGGTAGAAGCCGATTTGCCATCCAAAATCAAAAACACGTTCAATCATGAGTAATATAAAAGCCGCCATTACCGGTGTTCACGGATGGGTGCCAGACTATGTGTTAACCAATCAAGAATTGGAAACCATAGTAGAAACCAACGATGAGTGGATAACAACCAGAACAGGTATCAAAGAAAGAAGAATATTGAAAGGTGAAGGACTTGGATCTTCAGACATGGGTGCTGAAGCAGCAAAAGGTTTACTAGAAAAGAAAGGACTTTCGGCAGAAGACATCGATTTGATCATTTGTGCTACTGCTACACCTGACATGTTATTCCCTTCTACCGCTTGTGTGATTGCCGATAAAATTGGTGCTAAAAATGCTTTTGGTTTCGATTTAATGGCTGCGTGTTCGGGCTTTTTGTTCTCAGTTGCAACGGCTGCCAAGTATATTGAAAGTGGAAGTCATAGACGCATTCTAGTAATTGGAGCAGATAAAATGTCTTCAATTGTTGATTATGAAGATCGCCAAACATGTATCATTTTTGGAGATGGTGCTGGAGCTGTTCTTTTAGAGCCTACTGAAGATGGAATGGGTGTTCAAGATTCCATCATGAAAAGTAATGGCGAAGGAAGACATTACCTAAAAATGAAAGCAGGAGGTTCTGTTAAACCTGCGTCTCATGCAACAGTAGATGCTAAAGAACACTTTATACATCAGGAAGGACAAACCGTATTCAAGTTTGCTGTGAAGGGGATGGCAGACGTATCTGCTGAAATCATGGAACGCAACAACCTTACAGGTGATGATGTTGCTTGGCTCGTCCCACACCAAGCTAATAAAAGAATTATTGACGCTACAGCCAATAGAATGGGTGTAGGTATAGATAAGGTAATGTTGAATATTCAGCGTTACGGAAACACAACTAACGGAACAATACCTCTTTGTTTGTGGGAGTGGGAAAACAAGCTGAATAAAGGAGATAATATCATATTGGCTGCTTTCGGTGGCGGATTCACTTGGGGATCTGTTTACTTAAAGTGGGCTTATGACAGTAAATAGTTTATATCTTTGAACTTACAAAAGCATTAAAATGGATATTAAAGACATTCAAGAATTGATCAAATTTGTAGCCAAATCAGGTGCTACGGAAGTAGATTTAGAAATCGATAATGTGAAAATTTCGATTAAATCGCCAGCTATGAAGGCCGGTAAAGTAATTGAGCCACCTGTAACTGTAGTTTCAGATATTCCTGTTGCTACACCTGTAGG
>CAXDKI010000003.1:0-14006 GCA_963990215.1 uncultured Flavobacteriales bacterium
TTCCTCTACGTCTCGTGGGCTCGGAGATGTGTATAAGAGACAGACCTTTTTACTGCTTTTAAAACCGTTCCAAACGAAGAAAAAAAGAATTTTGGACAAGCGTTAAACCAACTAAAAAAAGCCGCTCAAAGCAAGCTTGATGAATGCAAAAATGCTTTTGAAGAAGCTGAAGACGATGGTGAGAAAATTGATTTAAGCCGACCTGTATCTTTAGATAATTTAGGAAGTAGGCATCCTATTTCTTTGGTGCGAAACGAAATCGTTGAGATTTTTAAGCGTATTGGTTTTACTATTTCTGAAGGTCTAGAAATCGAAGATGATTGGCATAATTTTACAGCCTTAAACCTTCCAGAAGAGCACCCTGCAAGAGACATGCAAGACACTTTTTTTATAGAAAAAGACCCTGACATTTTACTGCGCACACACACCTCTTCTGTGCAGGTGCGTTATATGGAAAACAACAAACCTCCTATACGAACAATCTCTCCTGGAAGGGTGTATAGAAACGAAGCTATTTCAGCTCGCGCGCACTGTATATTCCATCAAGTGGAGGGATTATACATAGATAAGGATGTTTCTTTTGCAGATTTGAAGCAAACACTTCTTTACTTCGCAAAAGAGATGTTTGGTGAACAAACAAAGATCCGCTTAAGGCCTTCTTATTTCCCTTTTACCGAACCAAGTGCTGAAGTAGATGTTTATTGGGGTTTAGAGTCTGAATCTGACTATAAAATAACCAAAGGAACTGGTTGGTTGGAAATTATGGGTTGTGGAATGGTTGACCCTACTGTTTTAAAAAATTGTGGAATAAATCCTGAGGAGTACTCTGGTTATGCTTTTGGAATGGGTATTGAAAGAATTGCAATGTTGCAATACGGGGTGACTGATTTACGTTTGTTTTTTGAAAATGACGTGCGCTTCTTGAAGCAATTTCAATCAGCTATTTAAAACTCCAATCGTATTGGTCAAGATCTTGTACGCAGTGGCGTAGTAAATCAATCGATTTACGGATGTCGTCCTTGTCTGCCATTTCAATTACTTGGTGTATATGGCGCGTTGGAATAGATACCGCTCCAGCTATCGATCCTCCTGGTGTAAATCGTTGAATGCCGGAAGTGTCCGTTCCTCCCCCTGTTAAGATTTCTAATTGGTATTCAATTTTATGCTTGTCTGCTGTTTGCTTCATGTATTCCACCATTCTGTAATCGCAAATAGTTGAAGAGTCCATTACTTTAATCGCAGTTCCTTTTCCTAGCTCTGTTATTTTTTCGTGACTCGCTGCTCCTGGCACATCAAAAGCAATGGTTGTGTCTAATCCAAAACCAAAGTCCGGTTGCACCTCTTGTGTGGCCACATTAGCCCCTCTAATCCCTACTTCTTCTTGAACTGTAAATACTCCGTAAACATCATATGGTGCATCTTTCAGTTCACGTAGCATTTCTATTAAAATAAAGACGGAAACACGGTTGTCAATAGATTTGCAATTTACACAGTTGCCCATCTCTATCAATTTGCGCTCTCTTGTAATAGTGTCTCCTACAGAAATGTATTTTTCCACCTCTTTTTTGGGCATTCCCATGTCAATAAAAAAGTCTTTGATTTTTGGTGGTTTGTTACGCTCTTCGGGAGACATTACATGGATTGGTTTACTACCCATCACACCTATTAAATCTTTTTTTCCATGAATGATAACACGCTGTGCTGTTAAGGTTTTAGGGTCAAAACCTCCTAAAGTGTGGAATCTTAAAAAGCCGTTGTCATCAATATGCGTAACGATAAAACCAATCTCATCCATATGAGCGCCAATCATTACTTTTTTATTGCTTTTTCCCTTTTTTATCGCGGTAACATTCCCCATGTTATCCGTGCGAACTTCATCTACTAAAGGTGTTACCTCGCGCAACACAATTTCTCTCACTCTTTGTTCGTGTCCTGGCGCACCTGCCACCTCACAAATTTCTGCTAATAACTTTATGTTTATAGACATCTTTTTTATATTACGTAACTTAATTTCATCATATTCGTCATCCCTTTTTCTTTAATTGGCATACTGGCTACATTAATGACCAGCTGGTCTTTCTTTATGAAATTTTGTTTTTTTAATATGCGCTTGGTGTCTTGGATGGTATCATCCGTACTGCTTTCATTATCGTAATAGAAGCCGGTCACCCCCCACACCAAGCTAAGAGTGTTCAATATAGCATGATTATTGGTAAATGCAAACACCTTACATGGGGGTCTGTGGCTGGATATTTCAATCGCATTATAACCGGAGTGTGTCATGGTAATAATCGCTTCAGCCCCTACTTGTTCTGCCAAATTACACGAATGATAACATATCGCATCAGAGATGTATCGTTGCCCGTGTCTTTCTTTTAATTGATATGCTCTTGTCCCTCTAAACTCTTGCTCTACATCAGCCACAATGTTATGCATGGCCTCCACCGCTTTTAAAGGAAATGCTCCAACAGATGTTTCTCCGCTCAGCATAACCGCATCTGCTCCGTCCATTACCGAGTTTGCTACATCGTTCACCTCGGCTCTTGTTGGAGTGATGTTTTCAACCATGCTTTCTAACATTTGTGTAGCAATGATAACTGGTTTGGCTTTTTCTAAGCAAGCGTGTGTTATTTTCTTTTGTAAAACAGGAACTGTTTGCATTGGTATTTCTACCCCTAAATCTCCACGCGCAACCATCACCGCATCTGTTGCGTCTAAAATTGCATCAAGGTTTTTAATAGCTTGAGGCTTCTCTATTTTAGCGATTACCCTTGCGTGGTGATTTGCTTTTTTGATGAGTTCTTTTAGTTCTATAATGTCGTTTGCTGAACGAACAAAAGACAAGCCAATCCACTCTATTTGTTGCGTTAAAATAAACGCTAAATCTGTTAGGTCCTTCTCTGTTAAACAAGGTTGTGAGATTTTTGTGTTGGGTAAATTCACTCCTTTATTAGAAGAGAGTGGGCCTCCGTGAAGGACTTTGGCTTTTACAACATCTTGTTTGTTTGTTGAGATTATCTCAAGATGAATTTTTCCATCATCAATTTTCACTAACTCTCCAACCTCTACATCTGAAGCAAATTGACGGTAGCTAATGTAGAGTGTTTTGTTGTTGCTAATACATCGTTTATCAGTAATAAATAATTCTGACCCCTCTTCTAAAATTGTTCCTTCTTCTACCTCCCCTACACGAATTTTGGGCCCTTGTAAGTCTGCTAAAATCGCGGTATGTACATGTAACTCCCTGTTGAGCTCTTTAATCGTTTGAATAGTTTTTAAATGGGTGTCATGGTTTGCGTGTGAGAAATTTAAGCGACACACATTTACACCCGCTTCTATCATAGATTTTAACACTTCTTTGGTGGTTGATGCTGGTCCTATTGTGGCAATTATTTTTGTGTTGTTTTTCATTAAAATATAAATTGTTCTTTTACTTTTTTTGCGGCCTCTTCATAAACAACTAACACTTGTGGAATTGCTTTTATTTCTTCCATCCACTTGTTTAAGAGCTCGCCATCTATCTCTTCTAGTTTCAACCAATAGTCTATCTGTGGTTTTCCATTTACTAAGTAACCTGTTGCGCTCCTGTTGGAAAACACGTGTGCTATTGAAAGTTCCATTGAGTATTGGAATTGTGAAAAATTCAAGTCGCTATCATGTAGATGAAACTGTTTTGTTTTGATAAAATTACTTTGTAGCGCCCTGTTTAACAACCAAACAAAACGATAATCTTTAAGGTGACAACTGATGCCTATTAAAGCAAAATCTAATTCTATTTCGAACTGAAGTTGCTGTTTTTTCATCGCAGCTAAGTTAGGTAATTCCTAGAATTAGTGGGGTGGGTTGAAACTATTTAATGAATAGTTGTGATTGGATTTTTTGAGCCGCCTGCTCTTCCGCTCTTTTTATTGAGGATCCTGTTCCTTCTGCTAGTTTTTTCCCTTCTAACAAAAGCGCTACTTTGTAAGATTTTTTATGGTCTTTTCCTGTTGATTCTAACACTTTAAAAATGACCTCCTTTTTATTTTGTTGCCCCCACTCCAAAATCTTGCTTTTATAACTCACTACTTCTTTTGTTAAGTCATTTAAGTCAAGGTGGTGTAACAAAAGTATTTTTTGTATGAATTCGCCTGCTTTATAGTGTCCTTTATCTAAATAAATTGCCCCAACAAGCGCTTCTAAAGCGTTACCATAAAGGGATTGGTGTGAAGCAGATTTATGGTACCTCACGAGATTGTTTAGCTTGATTTTTAGCGCTAGTTTATTAAGGTTTTTTCGACTAACTATTTTCGAACGCATCTGGGTTAAAAAACCCTCGTTTCCATTTGGAAATTTTTGGTATAAAATCTCACCTACCACAGACCCTAAAACTGCATCTCCTAAAAACTCCAAACGTTCGTTATGTAGATCAGTTCTTTTTTTGTAGGATTTGTGTGTAAGCGCTTGTTTATATATTTCATGGTTTTTAGAATAATAACCTAAAATCATGTATAGCTTTTTTTCGAAAGATGATTTTTTGGAAAAATAGTGACGCAGCTTGATAAACAAGGGTTACGTTTTTTTAACCATTATACAAGCGTTGTGCCCCCCAAATCCAAAAGTGTTAGAAATAGCTGATTTCACCTCGCGTTTTTGCGCTTTATTGAAGGTGTAATTCAAACTGTTGTCAATGTTTGGGTCGTCTGTAAAGTGGTTTATTGTAGGAGGAATCACGTCATGTTTAACCGCAAGAATGGAGGCAATTGCTTCAACAGCTCCGGCAGCACCCAATAAGTGTCCCGTCATTGATTTAGTAGAGCTGATGTTAAGGTTTTTGGTGTGCTCTCCAAAAACTCCTTTAATCGCTTTTATCTCAGCAACATCTCCTAGTGGAGTTGATGTTCCGTGGACATTTACATAATCTACATCTTCTGGCGCCATCTCAGCATCCTTAATCGCAAACTTCATTACATTCATTGCTCCTAATCCTTCTGGATGTGGCGCTGTAATGTGGTGTGCGTCTGCGGTCATCGCACCACCAACCACCTCAGCATAAATTTTAGCCCCTCTTGTTTTTGCGTGCTCATATTCTTCTAAAACCAACGCTCCCGCACCCTCCCCTAAAACAAACCCTTCGCGGTCTTTGTCAAATGGTCGAGATGCTGTTTTGGGGTCGTCGTTTCTAGTAGATAGTGCATGCATGGCGTTGAACCCGCCAACCCCTGCTGCGTTGATAGACGCCTCAGACCCTCCTGTAATGAAAATATCTGCCTTACCCCATTTAATATAGTTGAAGGCGTCAATCATAGCGTGTGTTGAGGAAGCACACGCTGAAACTGTTGCGTAGTTAGGCCCCCTAAAACCATATTTAATAGAGATGTGTCCAGCAGCAATGTCCGCAATCATTTTAGGGATGAAGAATGGATTGAAACGAGGTGTTCCGTTTCCTGTGGCATAATCCCCACATTCTTTTAAGAAAGTGTCCAAGCCGCCAATACCTGATGCCCAAATAACCCCCGCTCTGTCTCGGTTGATGTTTTCTGGTTGAATGCCAGAATCTTGCATTGCTTCTTCTGAAGCAACCATCGCGTAAATGGTATAGGCGTCCATTTTGCGCGCTTCTTTTCGGTCTAAAAAGTCGGTTGGATTAAATTCTTTTAGCTCGCAAGCAAATTGCGTCTTAAATAACGATGCGTCAAAACGAGTGATACGGTCGGCGCCACTAACTCCATTAAGCAGGTTGTTCCAAAAATCTGTAACTGTATTGCCTATTGGGGTTAAGGCGCCTAGCCCCGTAACTACTACCCGTCTTGTTGACATAATGTCTTAATTATGTTTTTTCAATAAACGCAATTGCATCGCCCACAGTGGCAATTCCTTCTGCTTGATCATCTGGAATTTGAATATCAAATTCTTTTTCGAACTCCATAATTAACTCCACTGTGTCCAATGAATCCGCTCCTAAATCATTCGTGAAGCTTGCTTCTGGGGTAACCTCCGATTCGTCCACTCCTAATTTATCAACAATGATCGCTTTTACTTTAGTTGCAATGTCTGACATGATTAAATGTTTTGATTAAAACTCGGTGCAAAGAAATACACTTTTTAAATATAATCCAAACTAAACATACTTCCTTAATAATCGAGTGAAAGGCTTATTTTTTATCATTAAAAAACTAACTTTGTTTGGGAGAAAACGGATGAAAAAACGCATCGCTATATTGGCCTCTGGGGCGGGTAGTAATACGCAGCGTATAATCGAGTATTTTAAGGAAAATGTTCGTGCAGATGTAGTGTTGGTTGGGTGTAACAACCCCGGCGCCTTGGTGCTTAAAAAAGCAGCTGGTTTAGGGGTTTCTTCCTTTGTTTTCAACAAGGGTTCGTTAACAAGCTTGTCGGTTGTTTTAGATAAATTGTTGGCGGAAAGGATTGATTTAGTCGTTTTAGCGGGGTTTTTGTTAAAGGTTCCTGAATCGCTTATTCAGGCTTTTCCGAATAGAATTATCAATGTACACCCTGCGCTTTTACCTAAGTTTGGTGGTAAAGGAATGTATGGGAAGCGTGTTCATCAAGCGGTAATTGAAGCGCGGGAAAAAGAAAGTGGAATTACTGTTCATTATGTCAATGAATGTTATGATGAAGGGGCAACTATTTTTCAAGCAAAGTGTGTTGTAAACGAACATGATAATGCTGAAACATTGGCAAAAAAAATTCATGCTTTAGAATATGAGTATTTTGCTAAAATAATTGACCAAATCATTCAAACACTATAAATTATGGCGTTTAACTTAACAGAAATTGCTTCTGCAACCATGGTTTTGTTCGCGGTGATTGATATCATCGGCTCTATTCCGATTATTTTAGATATCAAAAAAAGGGCGGGTGAAGTGCACCCTGAAAAGGCTACGCTTGTAGCTATGGTTATTATGTTTGCCTTCTTGTTTGTGGGAGAACGCATTATTACCTTTATCGGAATCGATGTTAACTCTTTTGCTATAGCGGGTTCGTTTGTTTTATTCGCCTTAGCTATGGAGATGATTTTAGGTGTTCGTTTATTTAAAGATGATGGCGCGCCGCCAAAGGTGGCCTCTATTGTGCCTCTTGCCTTTCCAATTATTGCAGGGGCTGGGTCTATGACCTCCATCCTTTCTTTAAGGGCGGAATATGAGGCTGTGAATATTGCTGTTGCTATTTTACTAAACATCATTTTGGTTTACATTACCTTGAGGCTAACCAACCGTCTTGAGCGGTTTTTTGGAGAAGGAGGAGTTGCTGTCCTTCGAAAAGTGTTTGGTATTGTATTATTAGCAATCGCTATTAAGCTGTTTAGCAGTAATATTAAACTCTTGTTTGTTTAATGTTAATCACTATTTATACCGATGGTTCTGCCAAGGGAAACCCTGGTCCTGGTGGTTACGGAATCGTATTAATCTCGGAAGATGGCCACAGAAAAGAAGTGGCAAAAGGGTATCGCTTGACGACTAATAACCGTATGGAGTTGTTAAGTGTTATTGTGGCTTTAGAGATGCTGAAAAGCAAGCCTATGGATGTTACTGTGTTTTCCGACTCTAAATATGTGGTGGATGCTGTAGAAAAAAAGTGGGTTTTTAACTGGGAGAAAAAGTATTTCGACAACAAGAAAAACCCTGATTTGTGGAGGCGGTTTTTAAGAATTTATAGAGCGCACAACGTGCGCTTTGTCTGGGTAAAAGGTCATGCTAATAATATAGAAAATGAACGTTGTGATAGGTTGGCTGTAGTTGCTGCAGAGGCGGAAAAACATCACGCAATTGATCGTGAATACGAAAGAAGCCGAGAACAAGGCCCTCAACTTCTTTAAATGCTTTTTCTTTTCTAATTAATTCAGCGCTTCATCAAATTTTTGTTGCGCTTGTTTTTTGTTTTCAGCACTACTTAAATGATGGTCTACCAATCTTTCAACCATAATGTTAAAGTAATAACTAGCCCACGACGGGCCGTTTTTGGATGCTTCAATAATCATTGGGACTCCTTTAACCGCCGTGTTAAGATCTTGGTTTTTTAAGTATTCTGAAAAGTATGCCGCAGTAATGTATAAGTCGTAGTTAGACGCTGTTTGTAGTCCTTTCTCGAAAAAAGAAAACTCTTGAAGATCTCCAAGTGTAGCATATGTCCTCATCACCGCCTCTTCCAATTCGTTTTTTGATTCTTTTTCAAACATCCTAGCGGCAACAAGAGCTTTTTCTTCGTTAACCACCGCTAGCGCGTCTAGGCCAGACCCAGCAATCGCATAAGACATTTCTTTTGTGGCTTTTTCAAACAAATCTTCATGTTTTGCCGCCTCTTCCAGGGTTGCCAACACATCTATTGCTGCAGCCCTTACAACAGTACGGTCATCATTGGCGGCAACATCAAGCAATATTGTTTCAAATTGAGCGGAACTGTCTGTTTTTTCAATCGCCTTGATAGCCAGCTCTCTTACTCCCCAGTATTCGTGTTTTAGGTTGTGGCTGATTGCTGTTTCTAAGGCTGGTCCGCTAAGGTTTTTTAACACGTGTTTTTGATCCATGTAAAGCGGTGCGTACAATTGGTCTAACCACCAATCTTCTGGTTTTTCATCTATGATTTCTGCTAACAACATATGCTCTGAATCTACCACTACATTTGTTGGTGCTGACTCTGCTGTAAAAGCAAACGCCTCAAATCCGTCTTCTACATCTATGTTGTATGTAAAAACTGAGTCTTTAAAATACAAAGCAACATCCATATTTAGTATGTATAATGGCGTTGTTTCAAGATTTTGGAGTTGTTCTACATAAACCCATTGAGTGTTTGTGTTGTCTTCATATTCATAACTGAATGCTAATATCGGGTGCCCACTATTTAAAAACCATTGGTTGAAAAACCAATTTAAATCTTCTCCGCACACCTCTTCCATTGCAATTCTTAGTTGGTGTATTTCTACTGTAGAAAAAGCGTTTTCTTCTAAATATTTTTGAAGCCCAAGATAAAACGCTTCATCTCCTAAGTAGTATCGTAGCATGTGTAAAACACGCCCTCCTTTTGCGTAGGAGTGGCTGTCAAACATATCGTCTTTATCTGTGTAGTCAAAACGAATCATATCTACTTGTTTACTTCTTGCTTCTCTAAAATAGTTGTTAAGGTCAGCGTCTAGGTGTTTGTCTGCCGCCATTCTTCCAAAACCCTCTTCTCTCCAAATGTATTCTCCATAAGTGGCAAACGCTTCGTTGAGCGGTAGGTTTGCCCAGTTTTCACAGGTCACTAAGTCGCCAAACCAATGGTGGATAAGCTCATGTGCAATAATGTCTTCTTCGTGTCTGTCTAACATCTCCCTTTCGTCCATTTGTACAAACTCACCATGAATTACCGCGGTTGTGTTTTCCATTGCTCCTGAAACAAAATCTCTAACCACGACTTGAGCGTATTTCTCCCAAGGGTATTCTACCCCTAAAATTTTTGAGTAGTGCTCCATCATTTCTGGTGTTCTTCCGAAAATTCCTCTGGCGTATTTATGAAAATCATCTTCCAAGTAATAATCTACATCTATTCCTCTCCATTTGTCTGTGGTGATGTTGAATTCTCCTACCGCCATCATTGCTAAATAAGGGGTGTGGCCTAAAGACTGTTCCCAATAGTCCGTTCGTGTACCGTCTTTATTTTGCTCGCTTTTTACCAAAAGTCCATTAGAAAGCGTCGTGTACTTGTCTTGCACTGTAATCGCAATATTTTGAGTCATGCGCTCGTTCGGTTTGTCAATGGTAGGAAACCAACAAGAGCTATACTCTGTTTCCCCTTGTGTCCATATTTGTTGTGGCTTGTCTTCCTCCCCTAAAGGGTTTATAAAATATAACCCTTTAGCGTCTGTTATGGCTGCGCCTCCTTCTGCGTCTAACTCGTTGGGTTTAGCGGTATAATCAATGGTAATAGTATAGCTTTCTGTTCTCGTATAAGTCTTATCTAGCTGAATGCTTAGCTTGTCATCCTTGTAGGAATAAGAAAGCGCTTGCTCGCCCATGTTTACGGCGTGTATATCAAATCCTTTAGCATCTAATATCAATTCGTTAGTAGCGCAGAAATACGGTTTGGCTGTAATGTCCGCCTTTCCGTGTAGGTGTTGGTTTTCCCAATCAAAACGAACAGCTAGGTCGGTGTGAACAATGTCGCTTATGCGGGTTGCAGACGGGTTGTAAGCCTCTTGAGACGCCTCCGAGTTAGAAGGGGTGTACTCTACTGCTGCTTTATTTAATTCTCCTCCGCTTAATAAAAACGCTAGGGCTAATAATGCAATTGTTTCCATTGATAATTTAGTTTGGGTTACAAATATCTAAATTTCTAACTTTGTGGGCATGAAAGCGCAGGTAAATGAGCAGTTTAATTTTTCTTTCGAGACTAGTGATTTCGACTGGAGTTGTGTAGAAGTTAAAAACGGACAGTTTCATATTCTTTTTAAAGGACGGTCTTTAGTCGCCGATGTGATAGAGGCAAATACGGTTGAAAAAACATTTGTTATTCGCATCAACAACAATAATTATAGTGTTCGTTTAAAAGATCAATATGATGAGTTGTTATATTCTTTAGGGATGGATAATATCAACAGTCAAAAAGAGTTAGATATAAAAGCGCCTATGCCGGGTAGGGTTTTAAATATTATGCTAAGCGCCGGAGACCATGTTGTTAAAGGTGATGGTGTGTTGGTGTTAGAAGCTATGAAGATGGAAAATGTGATAAGATCACAAACCGATGGTGTTGTCAGACGAGTTGCTGTAGAAAAAGACCAGACGGTAGAAAAAGACGAGGTTTTAATAGAGTTTGAACAAACTCAATAAGGGTCATAAAAAGCCGTCGCTAACGGCTTTCCTTTTTGTCTTTTTTTATTTTTCTTTCAAATAAATGTCGAACTTTACTAGTTTTACAAACTCTTGTACACGTTGCTCCACCTGCTTATGTGTTAATCCCTCTAGACGTTCTGTGCCAAACCTCTCTACACAGAAAGACGCCATTGCCGAACCAATAATCACCGCTCTTTTCATGTTTTGGAAAGAGTAGTCTTTTGTTGCGCAAAGGTGGCCAATAAAGCCCCCTGCAAAAGTGTCTCCTGCTCCTGTTGGATCAAACACATCTTTTAGAGGAAGGGCTGGCGCAAAAAAGACCTCTTCTTTATTAAAAAGCAGGGCTCCGTGCTCACCTTTTTTGATAATGAGGTGTTTCGGACCTAATGATAAAATCTTTTGCGCCGCTTTTACTAATGAATACTCTCCTGAGAGTTGGCGCGCTTCTTCATCGTTTATAGTTAATACGTCTACCTTTTTTAGCGCCTCCATTAAATCTTCTAAATAGTTGTCCATCCAAAAGTTCATGGTGTCTAATACAATTAATTTCGGGCGCTCTTTTAATTGCGATAAAACTTGCTGTTGTATTCCTGGCATTAAATTACCTAACATTAAACATTCACAATCTTGATAGTTTTCTGGCACTTTTGGATCAAAACTTTCTAATACATTTAGCTGGGTGTCTAAGGTATCTCGCGTATTCATGTCTTTATGATACCTTCCTGCCCAAAAGAATGTTTTTTCACCTTCTTTTATTTGCAATCCCTCCATACTCATGTGGTGGTTTTGCATCATGTTAATTGCTGATTTTGGAAAATCATCACCCACAACAGATACTAGGTTGATGTGTTTATAAAACTTAGACGCTGATAGACCTATGTAAGTTGCTGCTCCTCCTACTATCTTGTCGGTCTTACCAAAAGGGGTTTCAATAGCGTCAAACGCTACAGTTCCAACTACTAACAAACTCATTTTATAGGTTCTTAATTTTTAGCAAATGTATTGCATAATTATGAGTATTATACTAATATTGCACCCTGTTTTTAATAAACACTCCTCCTTAGCTCAGTTGGTTAGAGCATCTGACTGTTAATCAGAGGGTCCTTGGTTCGAGTCCAAGAGGGGGAGCAAAAAGCTTTACAGAGATGTAGGGCTTTTTTTGTTTTTTGATACATTCTTTTTTTAATGCCAAATGTATGTTTTTAGTTTTTTGCTGATTTGAATACTTTTTTTGGAAACAATCCTGTTTTTGGTTTTTTGTGTTTTTTCTTTTTAAATGGGTTTGTTTTTTCTATGGCTTCACAACCTACAGTGGTGCATTGTTTGTTGCTACTACAAGCAGTTAACACCACTATTAACAATAAGTATTGAAAAGCTCTTTTCATTGCTTCTAAAATTAGGGCTTTTAATTTATACTTTCGTTGCATGGCGAAAAATAAAAAAACAAAAAAAAAGCGATCCTTTAATAAGCGTTCGCTCATAAAAGAAATGATGAAGGTTTTTCGCCTTAATCCTAAAAAGACTTTCAACTATCGCCAAATTTCTAAAGAGATTGGTATAAAAGACGATGGAGTAAAACAATTGGTTATTGCCATCCTACATGAACTGCACGAACAAGAACGTTTGGTTTTGATAGATAGGGGTAAATATCGTTACAAGAAAACAACCATTGCTATAGAAGGTATTGTTGATGTTACTACCAAAGGCCATGCTTATGTAAGTGTAGAGGGCATGGAGCAGGATATATTTGTAAGGAATAAATACTTGCAAAATGCAGTGAGTGGAGACAGGGTTAGTTTAGCGATGTTTTCCACTTTTAAAAAACGCAAACCAGAAGGAGAAATTGTAGAAATTATTGAGCGTAATAAAACACAATTTGTAGGAGTAGTAGAGTTTTCGGAAAAAGCGGTTTTTGTATTGATGAATAGTCCGCGCATCCATTTCGATGTTTTCTTACCCAACCATGAGCGTAAAAAAGTAAAAGATGGGCAACAAATTGTTGTTCAAATAGTGGATTGGGGTAATAAAAAAATAAATCCAACTGGTAAAGTAGTGAAGGTTTTGGGTTACCCTGGAGAGCATGCGGTAGAAATACATTCCATACTTGCAGAGTATGAGCTACCACATCAGTTTGATAAAGTAGTGGAACATGCTGCTAAAAGTATTTCGACTGAAATAACAAAAGAAGAAATTGCTAATAGAAAAGATTTTAGAAATGTTTGTACTTTCACTATAGACCCGTATGATGCTAAAGATTTTGATGATGCTATTTCAGTTAAAAAACTCAAAAATGGGAATTGGGAAATAGGTGTGCATATTGCAGATGTTTCGCATTACATACAAAAGGATGATATTATTGATGTGGAAGCACAAGAAAGAGCTACTTCAGTCTATTTAGTAGACAGAGTTGTGCCGATGCTTCCTGAGGTTTTATCTAACAACCTTTGTTCCTTACGGCCAAATGAGGAGAAGTTGTGTTTTTCTGCTGTTTTTGAATTGAATGAAAAATCAGAAATTAAAAAAGAGTGGTTTGGAAGAACAGTCATTTTGTCTGATTATCGCTTTACTTACGAGGATGCACAAAAAGTAATAGAAGATGAAAAAGGTAAACTAGCTGCGGAACTTGTTTTACTAAATAGTTTAGCTGAACAAATGCGCTTAAAACGCATGCAAGCTGGAGCAATCTCTTTTGAAAAATTAGAAACTAAATTTCGTTTAGATAAAAGAGGAAATCCTTTAGAAATATACTTTAAAGAAAGCAAAGCTGCACATAAATTGATTGAAGAGTTTATGCTTTTAGCTAACCTAAAAGTGGCAGAGTTTATAGGTAAGCAAAATCTTCCTTTTGTTTTTCGTGTGCATGATGAACCAGATCCTGATAAACTTCAAACCTTCAGTGAATTTTTAAAGAAGTTAGGTTATGGTTTACAAACTTCTAATCGTAAAAAAATAGCTACTTCAATGAACCAAGTTTTAGCAGATGTCTATGGAAAAGAAGAAGCTAATATGATAGAAACTTTAGCTATTCGAACCATGGCAAAAGCATCTTATACCACTGAAAACATTGGTCATTACGGGTTGGCTTTTACGCATTATTCACATTTCACTTCTCCTATTAGAAGATATCCTGATATTATTGTTCATCGTTTATTACCTGTCTCTTATACACATCTCCGAGCCCACGAGACGTAGAGGAAT
>CAXDKI010000004.1:0-13860 GCA_963990215.1 uncultured Flavobacteriales bacterium
ATTCCTCTACGTCTCGTGGGCTCGGAGATGTGTATAAGAGACAGTTGCTATAGCAATGGTCACTTATTACCTCACTTTAGAGCCTACGGTAAGCTTTTGGGATTGTGGAGAATATATTAGCACTGCATATAAACTAGAAGTTGGACACCCTCCTGGTGCACCGCTTTTTCAATTGATAGGAAGGTTTTTTAGCTTGTTCGCTGCAGACGTGAGTCAAGTAGCTTTCATGATTAACTTTATGTCGGCATTGTGTAGCGCACTCACTATTTTGTTTTTGTTTTGGACCATCACAGCATTCAGTAAAAAGATTGCTCTTAAATCTGGCGAACTAACTCAATCAAACATTATTGCTGTTTTAGGAAGCGGGTTGGTTGGTGCTTTAGCATATGCTTTTTCAGATTCATTTTGGTTCTCTGCTGTCGAAGGAGAGGTGTACGCAATGTCCTCCTTATTTACTGCGCTTACATTCTGGGCAATCCTAAAATGGGAAGACGAAGCCGAAAGTAAATATGCAGGCAGATGGATTATTTTTATTGCTTATTTACTAGGTCTTTCTGTTGGAGTTCACTTACTTAACTTACTTGCGATTCCAGCCGTAGCATTCATCTACTATTTCAAAAATTACGAATTCAGCAAAGAAGGATTCATTAAAACCTTTTTACTTGCTGTACTACTGACTGGCGGAATTCAAGCGATTATTATCCCTGGTATCGTAAACTTAGCAGGAAAGTTTGAGCTTTTCTTTGTAAACACAATTGGTCTACCATTCCATTTTGGAACAATCATTTATTTTGCTTTAATGATTGCAGGAATTGTCTTTGGACTAAACTACTGCAAGAAAAATAATAAACATGTTTGGGCAACAGCTATCATGTCGTTTACAGTTCTATTAATAGGGTATTCGACATTTTTGGCATTGGTTATTCGTTCCAATGCAAACACCCCTATTGATGAGAATAATCCTGAAGAAGCCGTAAGCTTATTAGCGTATCTTAATAGAGAGCAATATGGAGATTGGCCAATACTACACGGACAATATTACAATGCAGAAGTTGTAGATTTTGAAGACGGAAATCCTGTTTATAAAAAAGATGAAGAAGCAGGCAAGTATGTTATTACTGACAACCGTAAAAAATCTAAATATGTGTATGATAAAAAATTCACAGGGCTACTTCCTAGAATGTGGAGCGCACAAGGGCATCATGCAAAAGAGTATAAAAAATGGAGTGGGCAGAAAAACACAAAAAGAGCTCCAACCTTTGCCGAAAACATCAAATACCTTTTCAGTTATCAAATAGGACATATGTATATGCGTTATTTCATGTGGAATTTTGCAGGAAGACAAAACGATATACAAGGACACGGAGAAATCAATAAAGGTAATTGGTTAAGCGGAATTCCATTTATTGACAATGCTCGATTAGGCCCGCAAGATAAACTACCACATACAATGGCTAACAACAAAGGCAGAAACACCTATTATTTACTACCATTATTACTAGGCTTATTAGGCATGTTCTTTCATTTTAACAAAAACAACAAAGATGCGTTTGTAGTATTGTTATTATTCCTTTTTACAGGATTAGCTATTGTAGCCTATCTAAATCAATACCCCCTTCAACCTAGGGAACGAGATTATGCTTATGTAGGTTCTTTTTATGCATTTGCTATTTGGATTGGAATTGGCGTTATGGCAGTGTTTGATTTCATAGGAAAACATGCACCCAAAAACATCAGCGCATTTGGAGCTACAGCCTTATGTTTGTTGCTAGTCCCTACCATTATGGCAAAAGAAAATTGGGACGATCACGACCGCTCAAATCGTTATACAGCAAGAGATGTAGCGGCAAACTATTTAAATTCTTGTGCCCCAAATGCTATTATTTTCACAAATGGAGACAACGACACATTCCCTCTTTGGTATGCCCAAGAAGTAGAGGGTATAAGAACAGACATCAGAGTAGTGAATTTGAGTTTATTTAATACCGATTGGTACATTGATCAAATGAAAAGAGCTGCTTATGATGCAGCTCCTATTCCTAGTTCCTTAGGTTGGCATAAATACAAACAAGGAACTAGAGATTATTTACCTATTTACGATAGAGATTTAGGACATGTGGAATTGAGTGATGTTATCTCATTTATTGCAGATGATAGCCAAAACTCTAAAATCCCTACTAGCAGAGGGAAGTCAGATTATTGCCCTACTAATAAGGTAAAACTGACTGTGGACAAGGAGAAGGTACTCGCTTTAGGAATTGTAGATTCTTCAGAAGCGCATAATATAGTAGATGAAGTGAAATGGAAAATTAAAGGACAAGGATTTGCTAAAAACCAGTTAATGGTACTTGATATTTTAGCCAACTTTGCTTGGGAACGACCTATCTATTTTGCTATCACAGTAGGAAATGACAACTTCATGGGGCTAGACAACTATTTCCAGTTAGAAGGTTTAGCATATCGATTCGTTCCTGTTAAAACGAAAAGTCTTGACGGACAAACAGGAGTCGTTGCAACCGACGAGATGTATGACAACCTGATTAACAAGTTTAAATGGGGTAACATGGGAGACCCAAGCGTATACTTGGATGAAACCAACATGCGTATGACCATGAACTTCCGTAACAATTTTGCTCGACTTGCCGATGCTCTTATCATGGAAGGGCAGTTTGAAAAAGCAGAAAATGTATTAGACCGATGTATCGAAGTGATGCCAAACGAAGCTATTCCATACAACTATTTCAACCTCCCTATTGCTGACGCATATTACCGTATCAATAAAAAGGAGAAAGGAAATGAAATAGTAATGGCTTTAGCAGAAAATTATTTTGATGAATTAGAATATTACAATTCGCTTGACCAAAAAATACTAAGCAGTATGCAGAGGGAATATGGAATGGCCGGAGAAGTAGTGAATAACCTATATCGTTTAAGTCAAAACTATCAAGACTCAACAGCAGTTACTTATCTAAACGAAAGAGCTGCGCTTGTTCAATAAATCAATAAAGAGATGCTACGCCTCATTAAATCGCCTAAGATTTTGCAGTGCCTCTTTGCTGATTTCATTTGGAAAATAGACACCGATGAAAAAGTGATTTACCTCACTTTTGATGATGGCCCTCATCCTGTTATCACACCATGGATCATTAACTTAATGAATCAATACGATGCTAAAGGTACTTTTTTTCTAATTGGGGATGCTGTTAGCAGAAATCCGGATTTATATCAACTGTATAAGACTAATGGACACCTAGTAGGAAATCACACTTATAGACATATAAAAGGGTGGCAAAGTCGAAAAAAAAATTACCTGAAAGAAATTACTCAATGCGCTGAAGTTGTCGAAAGTTCTTTATTTCGCCCTCCATACGGGCAAATAAATCTACAAGGAATTCGAGAGATTAAAAAACAATATAAGGTTGTTATGTGGGATGTTCTATCGTGGGACTTTGACAATGAAACTTCTTCAGAAATTTGCCTATCCAATGTCATCAATTATTCAAAAGAAGGCTCGATTGTTGTTTTTCACGAAAATGAAAAGTCGATGAAGAATATCATGTATGCGCTACCAAAAGTATTGGAACATTTCACAAAGCTAGGCTATCAGTTTAAAGTTATCCCTACTGATTAAGTTCTGCATTAAGTTCAATCCAACTACCACCATTCCAAACTTCTGAAACGCCTTGGTTACGTAAATAATGCATCACTTGCTCTGACCTGTTACCAGAACGGCAAAAAACCACTAAGGGTTCCATTTTTTTTAATTCGTCAATCCTAGCAACTACTTCATTCATTGGAATGTTAATAGCGCCAACAACACTCCCTCCTTGAAACTCAAGCGGTGTGCGTACATCTACCAAAACCACCTCTTTGGTTTCGTAAATTTCTTTTATACTCATAAGTTAGAACAATTTTGACCTTCTACTATTTGAATATCGAACTGTTTCAACATATCAAACCCACCTTGTATATTGGTGATGTTTGAAAACCCTTCTTTTTGCAAAAAGGAAGCCGCTATCATTGAGCGATAACCTCCTGCACAATAAATAGCAATAGGCGCATCTTTATCAAGCTCACTAAATCGTCTAGGTAATTCTTGTAGTCTGATGTGTTGCGAACCGCACACATGTGCTACCTCTACTTCTACAGGCTTTCGTACATCTAAAATTAGCTTAGATTGGTTTTTAATGAGTTCAACCCCTGCTTCGGTACTAACATCATGAATTGTTGAACCCTCTCCTTTCCAAGTGTTTATTCCTCCATCTAAAAATCCTGCAAGATGATCGTAACCAACTCTAGCCAGTCGAATAATAGCCTCTTTCTCTTTTTCTTGATCTGCAACTAGCACAATTCTAGCATCTGTTGGGACAATTGCTCCTACCCACGGAGCGTATTGTCCATTTAACCCAATATTAACCGCTGACTTCACATGCCTCACTGCAAAATCTACTGGATTTCTGGCATCCAGAATAAACGCTCCAGCTGCTATTTCTTTTGCAAATTCCTGAGAACTTAATGCTTTATAATTGGTTTCTACTACAACATCAATGGATTCGTATCCGTTTTTATTCATCATTGCATCCTTAAAGAAATAAGGAGGAGGATCTAAAAGACCATCCGTGAGTTCTTGAATAAAATCTTCTTTACTCATTGGTTGAAGCGCGTAGTTAGTTGCTTTTTGCTCTCCTATTGTAGAAGTCGTTTCAGAACCTAAATTTTTACCGCAAGAAGAGCCTGCTCCATGCGCTGGGTAAACAATCACATGATCTGGCAATTTCATCAATTTGTTTCGCAACGAATCATACATAAAACCTGCTAAATCATCTTGCGTTATTTCGCCTGATATTACAGCTAAATCAGGCCTTCCGACATCTCCTATAAAAAGGGTGTCTCCTGTAAACACACTATGTTGATTTCCTTCGTTGTCTTTTAATAAATAACATGAGGACTCCATAGTATGACCAGGCGTGTGCAAGAGAGTAAGGCTTAGATCTCCAATATTAAAAACCTCTCCATCAGTCCCATTATAAATATCATACCCTGCTTCCGCATTAGGCCCAAAAACAATTTTTGCCCCCGATTGTTTAGCTAAATCAATATGCCCAGAAACAAAATCTGCATGAAAATGTGTTTCAAACACATACTTAATTTTTGCACCTCTTTCTTTTGCCATTTGAATATATGGCTCTACCTCCCTTAAAGGATCAATAATAGCGACCTCTCCATTGGACTCTATGTAATAAGCCGCCTCAGCTAAACACTTGGTATAAATTTGCTCTACAAACATATCAACGAATATATTCTATCTATTTAAATTTCTTTTCTATCAAATAATAAAAAATTCTTTCAATATAATAAGTACAGCCATCAGCAATACAAACACACCGAATGATTTTTTAAGTTTTTGTCCATCAAAAAATCTACCTAAATATACACCTGCAAATATTCCTATCACAGCAAGAGTTGTAAAAGACATAAGCAATTGCCAATCTATTTCGGAACCCCATTCCCCTAAAAATCCAAAAAGTGATTTAACTGCAATAATCATAAGTGAAGTTCCTATGGCCTTCTTCATTTCTAGCCCAGACAACAATACTAATGCAGGAATAATTAAAAATCCTCCACCAGCTCCTACCATTCCTGTTATCAGCCCTACCAATAATCCGTCAGTAATAATTTTGATTTGGTGAATATCCTTGGTTTGTTTTGATACGGTTCTTTTATACAACATGGACAAAGAGGCTAAAAGCATGATTAATGCAAAAAATACCATCAGAAAAATATCTTTTGTCAACACATATTCTCCCACAACAAAAAGTTCATCTGGAATATTAGGAAGCACCCATCTTCTAACTGCAAATACCCCAATAAAAGAAGGGATTGCGAACATCATTCCTATTTTGAAGTCAATATTCCCTAATTTATACTGCTTATGAGCACCAAATAAAGAGGCCACTCCTACTACAAACAAAGAATATGCAGTGGCTTCTACTGGGTCAACATGTAGCACATACACCAATATAGGAACAGCTAAAATAGAACCGCCGCCGCCTATAAATCCTAAAATCAACCCTATTAGAACCGCTAATAACACAGTGCAAAAATAATCATAAATACAAAGCTGAATCCTTTCGAAAAGAGCTGCTAACACTTCGCTGTTAACAAGTCATATGATTGAGCTTCAGCATCTTTTAATATAAAGGTACATTTGTACCAGCCGTAACACTTGTTTTTGGTTAGCACTTTTTTGTTAAGGCACTAAAAAAGCCCTCTGTCCCAGAGGGCTTTTCTCTTTATATTGTATCACAGAAAGTGTTCTACTTTCCTTTATTAAAACGCATCCCAAATTTAAACTCATTAGTTCCTGAACTTACTGTATTTAAACCAGAAGTTATGAAATCATGACCATAAGCAACGTAAAATTGATCATTGATGTCGTATCCTAAATATAACAAGACAGACTCATTATGTCTGTAACCTAAAGCAGCCCATAACATATCATTGTATGTACACTTAGTCACCACCTCAAACTGAATAGGTGCTTGCGGTATCATCTTTAAAAGTAAAGAAGGTTCTATATCCAATTGATCGTTAAGCTCATGCTGATACCCTCCACCTAAATAATAATGATTTACTAAAGAACCTCCTATTAGTTCTCCATCGAAATCGTCTAAAACAGAAAACGAACTATTTAACAGCTGCGGCACAGCTAAAGAAAAATAGTAGTTTTCGGCATAAAGATGCATTCCAAAAGAGGCGTTTGGCACTACATCTGTTAATCCTGGAATGCTGAAAACAGGATCTCCAGCATCATACGGATTAATTACTGTATTGTCTAGCTTATATTGCATTAACCCTCCTGATAGACCTAAAGAAAGGCTTAAATCATTCTTTAATCGTAAATGATATGCATACGAAAGTTGAAATCCATTTTTACTTTCTGCTCCTAATTTATCACTTATAACAACTCCACCTAAAGCCATTTTCTCATTTCGCAACGGGCCAAACATAGAAAGTGATTTGGTTTCAGGAGCTTTGTTAATGCCAGACCATTGCTCTCGAACAACAGCGTTCAGTTGTGTATAGCCATCTACGCCTGCATAAGCTGGGTTGTATAAATAAGGGCTTAACTGATAGCTAGTAAATTGTGGAAGCTGTTGTGCATGAGCAATACCACATACATAAATAGCGAATACAAATAAGATATATTTTTTCATCTGCATGATTATCTAACAATAGTTACTGGTCCACTTAATGGCTCGCGGTTTTCGCTATCATCAAATGAAATTATGTAATAATATGTTCCTGATGGCAAGTCTCTTCCTTGATAAGTTCCATCCCAATTTTCAATACTTGGAGCCGAATACTCCGATAACTTACTACCCCACCTATTGAAGATTTCAACTTTTGCAGTTGAATATTGGTTTAAGTAAGTTATTTCCCAAGTATCATTATATCCGTCTGCGTTTGGAGAGAACCCTTCGTTCATACCAACAAATACTCTAACACTATCCATTCCTAAACAACCGTTTGTTGGGTCAACTGCATAGGCTGTATAGTATGTTGTTATAAGAGGATTTACAGTAATATCCTGTGTAAACTCTCCTGTACTCCAAATATATGTTGGATCTCCTGTTACTGTTAACGTTATTGATTCCCCTCTTGTAATACCTAAGTCATCGCCAGCATCAATAATTGGAGTATTAACAACAACTGGTATTGTATCTAAGAATGGCAAACTCGAATAACATCCGTTGTCAAAAGCAGAAACAAAATAATTAGTTGTTTGTTCTGGAGATACAGTTAGCGATGCTTCAGTAGATAATATATCCGTATCAACCCACATAAAAGTGTGGAAGTCGGTAAAGTTAGCTAAGCCATTCATTAATAAAGAATCTCCTAAACAAATAGTGTCTGTATTGAAGGCAACAATATTAGGGTCTGGAACATTAATTACTGAGTCAACAGTACAGCCGTTATCATCTTCAATAGTTACGTCATACAAACCAACCGTTAGGAAATTGATCTCATAGTCAGGATAGATATTCCCATTAGCTAAATATGTTAACACTCCTGTTCCTCCATTAGCGTAAACAGTAATGTATGCTTGGTTTACTTGTGCGCAGTAATTGTCTACTACGAAAGAATCAACTAATATCTCCGAAGGCTCATTAATTATAAAAGATTCCGAAATATCACATCCATTTTCATCTGTAATAAGGATATTCTGTAGACCAGAAGTAAATCCTGTAGCCGAAGTATTTGTTTGATTGTTAGACCACTCATACGACAAACCTCCTGTTCCTCCTGATGCTGTAACTGTAGCGCTACCATCATCAAAACCAAAACAACTAATATCGTTTACTACTAAATTATTGATGACAATTTGTGAAGGTTGAGGTGCTATCACCACATCTACTTCATCATCTATACAACCGTTTGCATCTTGCACACACATGGTGTATGTCCCTGGGTTTAAACCACTAAATGTGTTATTATTATTATACACATTACAATCTATAGAATAAGTGTAAGTTGGGACGCCGCCTTGTGCAATTACTTGAATTGATCCATCTGCAGCGTTGTAACAACTTACTTCAGATACGTTTGTTGTGGTAATTACTAATTCAGCAGGCTCTCCTACAAAAATAGAGTCGATGATTTCACATCCTTCTGCATCATATATAGTATCTGTATACCACCCTGGGGCTAAAGAATATGCTGTGTCAGTTTGTTGATTAAGAGGATCTGACCAACTATGTGTATAAGGTAATATTCCATTTATTGGATTTAAATGAGCAAATCCGTCATTAAATCCAAAGCAACTCACATCGGTTGTATTATTGGTTCCTGCTAATGTAAACGCATTATTATCATTTATAATTACTGTTGCTGTAGCAATACATCCATTTAAATCTGTCACCTCCACCTGATAAGCTCCAACAGCTAAGCCATTAACCGTTTCTGTAAAACTTAAAGGAGATAGTAAATCGTTGACATCTGCCCAAAAATAAGTGTAACCAGAGATAGTAGGAATACCTCCGCTCGCGTTTACTGTAGCCACTCCTGTGCTCCAACCTTCACAGTTTACATGTGTAACATTAACAGCTGGTATCATTGCGGATACCTCTGAAGGCTCTACTATTTCTACTGTAGTAGTAAATGCACAAGAGTTAATATCTGTAACTTCTACTGAATATATTCCAGCACATAAGTTTTGATCTGTATCAGTTGTAGAACCAGAAGACCACTGATATGTGTATGGAGCTGTTCCTCCTGCAGGAGATACTTGAACACTTCCATCACACGATCCGAAACAAGTTACAGCAGCATTGTTGTAAGAAGAAGTTACAAAAGCATTAGCGCTTACCGCCAGTGGCTCGTTCACCTCGGCTGTTGTAGAATACTCACAACCATTATCATCCTCTACATTTAAAGTGTAAACTCCAGCTGTCAAATCAGTGATAGTTGCTAAAATTCCTGTTGGATTTGCCGGATAAGCTGGGCCTCCATTAGGATTATACCACTGATAAGTATAATCGTTAGCAATAGTTCCTCCTGAAATAACTGCTGTAATTGAACCATCATCATCTCCATTACAACTGGTGTGCGTGATTAACATATTGTCTGCCAATACTGCATCTGGCTGAATTATATCCACAAAAGCAGTATCAATACAACCAAGCGAATCTCTTACTGTAAAAAAGTGTTGACCATGTCCTAATCCAGAGAACACTTGGATAATATCATAATCAAACCCATCATAAGAAAATTCATAATCTGGATTTCCGTTAATTGCAGAAACCGATACTTGACCTGTCATATCTGCATAGCAAAGTGGATGAATAGGTGTGCTTACTACAATTTCTGGGCTCGAATCTAGACCGATTAAAACACTATCTTTTTCCACACAACCATTTGCATCTGTTACAGTGATAAAATACCACCCATTATAAACATCTGTTAGATCGGCTGTAACAACAGAAGGGTTTGGAATATTTAATGATGTATAAATAGGTACGAGTTCGTTATAATCATATGTCCAATTATATAAATAAGTTGGAGTTCCTCCTTGTGCAACAACTGTTGCTATACCGTCTTCTTCTCTACATGTCTCATTCGTGTACGAAACTGATAAATCAATTGCGTTTAACGGCTGTGTTACAACAATAGAAGCTGTATCTACACAACCGTTATTATCAGTAACAACTAAAGAATATGTATTTGCTATTAGACTGCTAATAACGCTTACTGCCGATGTTGTTTCTTGTGTTCCTTGCGACCAATCAAAAATGTAATCAGAAATACCTCCTGCAACAGTAGCAGTAACTACTGCATCTGAACCTCCAAAACAATTTACCGGAGTTTGAGAAAGTGTAGTTTCCAACTCATCTGGTTCAGTAATTATAATGGTGATATCATCTTCACAATTATAGTTATCATTCACGACTAACTCATACGTTCCTGCAGATAGCCCTGAGAATACGCCCACTAACTGTGATTGCTGAACACCATTTAAAGTGTACTCATAATGCGGGCCTGGAAATGGCGTTCCTCCTGAAACATTTACAGAAATTTGACCGTCCTGGTCATTAAAACATGCTAATGAAGTGAAGGATTGATTAGTATTTAACCCTACTGTCAAAGTCGCTGATTGAGTTTCAAAAATATCAAATCGAGGAAGTAATGAGCTACATCCACTTGCATCCGTTATAGATAAATAATACGATCCAGCTGGCATATCAAAAATAATAGAGTCATTTAAAACATTCGCAGATGGAACAGGGATAGTAAGACCAATATCAGAATACCATTGGTAAGTATATGGAGGTAATCCTCCAACAATATTAGCTTCAATTTGACCATCAGAACCTAAGTAACAAGAAATATCTGTTATTGCAGAAGAACCTAATGTAATAGGAAGAGCTTCTTGTACTGTGATCTGATCTATTAATGAACAACCATTTGCATCAGTAATTGTTACTATTTCAGGAATAAATGTTCCTCCATTTAATCCGCTTAAAACATTTGATGTTTCAGTAGAATTTGAGTTCCAGCTATAAGTGTAAGGAGCTGTACCACCTGTAGGAGAGGCGATAACTTGACCATCTAACTGACCACAGTTTTCGTCAATTTGAACTAAGTTTACTAAAAGAACATTGGGCTCTAGAACATCTATAGTGTCCACATAATTACACCCTTGAGCATCTGTAATCGTTACATAATACTCTCCCGCAAATAAAGATGATGGACTGGAAAGAATATCACCATGAGACCAACTGTATGAATATGGCGTAGTACCGCCTGTAGTAATAGTAGTTATTGCTCCTGTATTTTCAGCAAAACAAACTACAGAGTCCATTACAAAAGATGCTACTAAATATTCTGCTGGTTGTGAAATTATTTGAGGATTCAAGCTAAACACACATCCATTTGTATCCGTAACTGAAATATCATAAGCTCCAATATCTAAGCTTGCAACTATGGAGTCGGAAGCAGTAAAACCATTAGGGCCATTCCAAAAATAAGAGTAGGGAGCTGTACCTCCATTTGCGGTTAATGCAATAGTTGCATCAGCAGAATCTTTACAGCTAACATTTACTAAACTATCAACCGTCATCGTTAATGCGGTTGGGACAGAAACATTTTGTATAAATGACTGTATGCAATTTGTTGCATCTGTTACTACAAGGTTATACACGCCTGCCGAAAGGTTAGTGATATCTTCAGCAGCACAGGTGCTACAAGAAGGGCCTGTCCATGAGTAATTATAGTTTCCGTCTCCACCAATAACGCTAACATAGATTTCAGCATCTGCAAAACCCAAACATGAAACATCAATTGCTGAATCAAGTGTCACAATTATCTCTGATGGCTGACCAACTGTTGTATCTAATGAAGCTTGACAACCATTTGCATCATTCACTACAATATCATAAAGACCTGCTCCAGGAACAGGGTGAAGAACTGACAAACTAGAAAAAACTGTATCGTATAATAAGTTAAACCCGTTATCGTAAACAGAAGCTGTAAAAGGAGCTGTTCCTCCATCTACGCGAACATCAATTGCCCCATCTTGAGCGTTATAACAACTCGCATCTGTAACACTTAACACATTCGTCTCTAATAAAGCAGGCTCTGCTATAATAATTCCAAAAGTGCCTAAACACATATTGGAGTCTGTAACTTCAACAGAATAGCTTCCTAAGGGTATCCCTGTTAAGTCTTCCGTATTGAAACTGTTTCCATTCCAACTGTAGTTATATCCATTAATTATAGAAGGTGTTCCTCCTGAGACAGAAATATGAATCTCTCCATCTGACAATCCAAAGCAACTAACATCCTCCAAGCTATCAAGCGTAACAGAAATTGGTGATGGACAAGGAATATTGTGTGAATAGGATGTATTACAACCTAAAGGGTCAGTAACAATTACATCATATAATCCACATTCTAAATTATTCAAGTCTTGAGTGTTACCGATAAAACTATTAGGTCCCGACCAAGTGTAAGCCACGTTTCCATTACCTCCTGCAATTTCTATATCAATTGCCCCATCATTTACTCCTGCACAAGAAACATTTGACGAATCTACTAAAGTGATAACAAGGGTTGAAGGCTCTAAAATAGTGTCTGTAATCGTATCGGAACAAGAGTTGTTATTAGAAAGTATTAGAGAGTATATTCCACCATTTACATTTAATAAGTCTTCTGAAGAAGCAACACCATTTCCAAATTCATCTTGCCATTCGTAAGATAAAATACCAGGACCAGTGGCTGTTACATTTATGGATCCATCACCGAACCCTGAACATGAAACATCAGCAACATTATCGACAACAATATCCAAAGCTGCAGGTTCTGTAATAAGAACTGGAAATGTATCTACACATGAATTTCCTACATCGTTAAGCTCAACAAAGTATGTTCCTGCACACGCATTAGAAAGTGTACCTGAACTACTCAAAACATTACCTAAACTTGGATCATCTGACCAAGTAAACAAATAGTTTCCTGAACCATTAAAAGCAAAGCCATTAATTTCTCCATCACAATATCCATTACATGAAATATTAGAAGAAACAAATGTTCCTAACTGTGCAGCAGTGTTTACAATAGTAATGGTAGCAGTAGTACATTGAGTGCCAGCTGCATCAATAACAACACAGAAGTAGTCACCAGCAGGTAAATTACATTTTTGGTTTGTTAAAAACGGAGAGTTTAGTGTTGTAGGAAAAGCGTTTCCTAAGTTATCATACCAAACATAATCGTATGGCGATGTTCCTCCAGCTACTGTTACTGTTGCACATCCATTATTACCACAATCGGCATCATTGTCGACAACAGCCGAACATGTTTGAGCTTGTGCTTGATAAGAGAAAACCACGCCAAATACTAGAAGCGCAGTTGTCATAAACACTTTATGTAATCTGTCCAAAGTGTGTGTTTTTTTGATTAGTCCCAAAATTCAATTCGCTAAGTTACAAAAATTACGAAAGATTTAAGGGAATGCAACCTAAGAAACAAAAGAAATAAACAGCTAAATGTTAATGCAATACAACTTCACAAGCTCAACCCTTGCATATTTAAGAACCAAAAAAGCACATGAGCAAGTAAGAAATGGTACACGAATTGATAGTTTATGAAAAAAATGAACTTACCTTTGAACTATATTAGCAGTATAGTCGTTATTTCTAATATCAAAACTGAAAAACATGAAATTAGTAGTAGACACTACTTACAATTAGCAACCTCCTAAAAACAACCATGAGTAACACAATAAAAAATATCGTTCTTCATTGTACATGGTACATTTTGTGCCTTTGCGGATTGATTTGTTTTATAACGTTCTTATAATCT
>CAXDKI010000005.1:0-11740 GCA_963990215.1 uncultured Flavobacteriales bacterium
TTTACATTAATTTAAACTTCATAAATTTTAGATTATTTAGAATTTAAGTAATTTTTTAACTTATTCTTAGTGTTATTTTGACACTAACTAATTAAATAAAAAAAAAATTTTATCAGATTAAAAAAAACATACATTTGCTCCGATATTCATTTAAATAAAGATGTCTAGTAAGTATCAAAAACAGATTGATGCGTTTATCACTGAAGTAAAGTTGAAGGACGCACACGAGCCAGAATTTATTCAAGCAGTTCATGAAGTAGCTGAGGCTATTATCCCATTTATGAATGAGAATCCAAGGTATAATTCTTCAAAGTTGTTAGAAAGAATTGTTGAGCCGGAACGCGTTATTATGTTCCGTGTTCCTTGGTTGGACGATGATGGAAAAGTACAAGTAAACCGTGGTTTTCGAGTAGAGTTTAACTCTGCTATTGGACCTTACAAAGGAGGCTTGCGTTTTCATCCTTCAGTAAACCTAGGAATCCTGAAGTTTTTAGGATTTGAACAAGTATTTAAGAACTCACTTACTACATTGCCAATGGGTGGTGGTAAAGGAGGTTCGGATTTCAATCCTAAAGGAAAATCAGATAACGAAGTAATGCGATTTTGTCAATCATTCATGACGGAATTGTGTAAACATATTGGTCCAGATACCGATGTTCCGGCAGGAGATATTGGTGTTGGTGCTCGTGAAATTGGTTATATGTTTGGTCAGTATAAGCGAATCCGTAATGAATTTACAGGAGTATTAACTGGAAAAGGAATTAACTGGGGTGGCTCTTTGATTCGCCCTGAAGCAACAGGTTATGGATGTGTCTATTTTGCACAGAATATGTTAGCTGTTAAAGGCGATTCTTTTGAAGGTAAAACGGTAGCTATTTCGGGTTCAGGTAATGTAGCACAGTATGCTTGTGAAAAAGCAACAGAGCTTGGAGCGAAAGTAGTGACACTTTCAGATTCTTCAGGGTATATTTATGATGCTGCAGGTATTGATGTTGAGAGATTAGCATTTGTAATGGAGCTGAAAAATGTGAAGCGTGGTCGCATTAAAGAATATGCTGAAAAGTATGATTGCGAATTTCATGAAGAAAGACCATGGGGCGTTGCTTGTGATATCGCTTTACCTTGTGCAACACAAAACGAGTTGAATGGTGAGGATGCAAAAACATTGGTTGCAAATGGCTGTACTTGTGTTTCTGAAGGAGCAAATATGCCATCTACACCTGAAGCAATTGAGGTGTTCCAAACAGCTAAAATTCTATTTGCTCCAGGAAAAGCTTCTAATGCAGGAGGGGTCGCAACATCAGGTTTAGAAATGTCACAAAACTCTTTACGTTTAAGTTGGACTAGAGAAGAGGTGGACACAAAGCTGAAGCAAATCATGAAAGATATTCATGTTTCTTGCGTAGAATATGGCTCAGAAGGTGAATATATAGATTATGTAAAAGGTGCGAATATTGCCGGATTTGTAAAAGTGGCGGATGCTATGCTGGATCAAGGGGTAGTGTAAGTATCAATAATAATGATAGAAAAAGGGAGGTTCA
This sequence comes from uncultured Flavobacteriales bacterium, assembly GCA_963990215.1. Lineage (GTDB taxonomy): Bacteria > Bacteroidota > Bacteroidia > Flavobacteriales > UBA7312 > UBA7312. Next base: position 1,542 of record CAXDKI010000005.1, read on the forward strand.
CCTCCCTTTTTTATTTGTGTAAATTTACAACCTAAATTTAAGTGTATGTATGGAAAGTTCCAAAAACAACTGCAAGACGAATTACAAGCTATAGAGGAAGCGGGTTTATTTAAAAAAGAACGAATTATTGTAAATCCTCAAGGAGCTGATATTAAAGTGAGCTCAGGAGATGATGTGCTGAACTTTTGTGCTAATAATTATTTAGGCCTTTCCTCACATCCAAAAGTGATTGAGGCTTCTAAAAATGCGCTAGACACGCACGGTTTCGGGATGTCATCGGTAAGATTTATATGTGGAACACAGGATATCCATAAAGAGTTGGAGCAAAAGCTTTCTAACTTTTTGGGAATGGAAGACACTATATTATACGCAGCTGCTTTTGATGCAAATGGAGGAGTTTTTGAACCTCTTTTCGGTAAGGAAGACGCAATCATTTCAGATTCTTTAAATCATGCTTCTATTATTGATGGGGTTCGTTTGTCTAAAGCGGCTCGTTATCGATACAATAATAACGACATGGAAGATTTAGAGGCTAAATTGATTCAAGCACAAGCACAGCGTAACCGAATTATTGTTACAGATGGTGTGTTTTCTATGGATGGATATATAGCGCAATTAGATAAGATTTGCGACTTAGCCGAGAAGTATGATGCTTTAGTTATGGTGGATGATTGTCACTCTACAGGTTTTGTCGGTAAAACTGGAAGAGGGACACATGAATACTGCGGAGTGATAGGTCGTGTAGATATTATTACCGGCACTTTAGGAAAAGCTTTAGGTGGTGCTATGGGAGGTTTCACTTCTGGAAAGAAAGAAATTATCGACATGTTGCGCCAACGCTCTCGCCCATACTTATTCTCTAATTCTTTAGCACCTTCTATAGTAGGCGCAGCCATTCAGGTTGTCGATCTTTTAAGCGAAACAACTGAGCTTCGCGATAAGCTGGAAGAGAATACTAAATACTTTCGTAGTAAAATGACGGAAGCAGGATTTGACATTAAAGCAGGTGTTCACGCTATAGTTCCTGTCATGCTTTATGATGCAAAATTATCGCAAGTTATGGCAGATAAATTATTGGAAGAAGGTATCTATGTAATAGGTTTCTTTTATCCTGTAGTTCCTAAAGAAAAAGCAAGAATTCGTGTGCAGATTTCAGCGGCACACGAGCGTGAACATTTAGATAAAGCAATAGCCGCATTTACCAAGGTTGGAAAAGAGCTAAAAATTATCAACTAATTATGGTTGATAATTTTTGTTGGAATTAAAAATTATTTCTACTTTTGCCACCCCTTTTGAGTATAGTGTTCGATAGGGTAATGAATTAAAAAATAAGAGAGAAAGTGGATACATTGAGCTACAAAACGGTTTCGGCCAATAAAGCAACTGCAGATAAACAGTGGGTTTTAGTAGATGCTGAAGGGATGGTTTTGGGACGTTTAGCATCGGAAGTTGCTAAGATGTTGAGAGGTAAGCACAAGACTAATTTTACACCACATGCAGATTGTGGTGATTATGTAGTGGTAATCAACGCTGATAAGATTATCTTAACTGGACAGAAGTGGACGGATAGAGAGCATTTTAAGCACACAGGTTACCCAGGCGGTCAGAAGCGTATTTCGCCTCAAGAACTTTTTGATAGAGATCAAACTTCTTTGGTAAACCAAGCCATTAAAGGAATGTTGCCAAAGAATAAATTAGGTCGTGCAATCTTTAAAAACTTGCATGTATATGCAGGAGTTGATCATGGGCACGAAGCACAGAAACCAAAAGCAGTTAAAATCAACACATAACGATGGATACAATTCACACCATTGGCAGAAGAAAAACAGCTGTTGCTCGTATTTACATGAGCAAGGGTAAAGGAAATATCACAGTAAACGACCGTGAAGCAAAAGATTACTTCACTACAGGTACTTTAATGTATAAACTAAACCAACCATTTGGATTAGTAGACGCAGAAGGACAGTACGATGTAAAAGTAAATGTAAGCGGAGGTGGTATTACAGGTCAAGTAGAAGCAGTTCGTTTGGCAATTGCACGTGCACTTTGCGAAGTGAGTGAGGGCAACCGTCCAGCTTTAAAGGCCGAAGGATTGATGACGCGTGATCCTAGAATGGTTGAACGTAAAAAACCAGGACAGAAGAAAGCTCGTAAGAAATTCCAGTTCAGCAAACGTTAATATCTAAGGATATTGTTTAGTATCGAAATTGCTGAGACTGCGTGTAAACGCGCTACTCAGCAATTGCTTTTAATGAATGTAAACAATTTATAAAATGTCAAAGACAAACTTCAAAGACCTTTTAGAGGCAGGTGTACATTTCGGTCACCTAACAAGAAAGTGGAATCCAAAAATGGCTCCATACATATTTATGGAGAAAAACGGAATCCACGTTATTGACTTAAACAAAACAGTAGCGAAAGTAGAAGACGCTTGTGCAGCACTAAAGCACATTGCAAAATCAGGCCGTAAGGTAATGTTCGTAGCTACTAAGAAGCAAGCGAAAGATGCTGTATCTACTAACGCAGCTAAGGGAAACATGCCTTACATTACAGAGCGTTGGTCAGGTGGTTTGTTAACCAACTTCGCTACTATCCGTAAAGCGATCAAGAAGATGAATGCTATCGATAAAATGAACGCTGACGGAACGATTGATACATTGTCTAAGCGTGAGCGTCTACAAGTGTCAAGAACAAGAGCAAAATTAGAGAAGAACTTAGGAAGTATCGCTTCTATGAATCGTCTTCCAGCTGCATTGTTCATCGTTGACATTCACCGTGAGCACATCGCATTAGCGGAAGCAAAAAAATTAGGTATTCCTACTTTCGCTATCGTTGATACAAACTCAGATCCTTCATTAGTAGATTTCCCAATTCCAGCGAATGATGACGCTACGCGTTCAATCGAAAAAATCATTGGATTGGTGTGTGACTCTATCCAAGAAGGCTTAGCTGAAAGAGGCGCAGAAAAAGAAGCGGCTGCTGCAGCTAAAAAAGAGGAGAAGAAACAAGAAGCTCCAGCTAAAAAAGAGGAGAAGAAACAAGAGGCTCCAACGGAATAAAAATAATCATTAACAGATAAAAACAGTACAGAAATGGCAAATGTAACTGCTGCTGATGTAAACAAGCTAAGAAAACAAACCGGTGCCGGAATGATGGATTGTAAAAAGGCCTTGGTTGAAGCAGAAGGAAACTTCGATGAAGCAATCGCTATATTAAGAAAGAAAGGGCAAAAAATTGCTGCAAAGCGTGCAGATAGAGATGCAACAGAAGGTGTAGCGATTGCTAAAATCAATAAAGAAAACACTATAGGTGTAGCAATCGTATTAGCATGTGAAACAGATTTTGTTGCTAAAAATGATTCTTTCAAATTTTTAGCTAATCAGTTTGCTGATATCGCAATAAACTACACAGATAAAGATTCCTTTATGGCTGCTGATTTCGGAGGAATGACAGTAGCTGAGAAGTTGACAGAGCAAACAGGTGTGATTGGAGAGAAATTAGATATCTCTGCTTTCGAAAGAATAGAAGCACCATTCGTTGGCTCTTACATTCACGGAGCAAAAATTGCAACAATCGTTGGGTTGAATAATGCTGTAGATAAAGCAGATGAGTTAACGAAAGATTTAGCAATGCAGGTTGCGTCTATGGGTGCAACAACTTTATCTTATAAAGATTTTGAGCCAGCATTTGTTGCCTCTGAAACAGAAGCAAGAATTGCGGTTATCGAAAAAGAAAATATTGAGCTAGGTCGTTTAGGAAAAACATTGAAAAATGTCCCTAAGTACATCTCCATGGCACAGTTAACGGATGAAGTTTTAGCTACTGCTGAAGAAACTGCAAAAGCAGAATTAAAAGCAGAAGGTAAACCAGAGCAAATCTGGGATAGAATCCTTCCTGGAAAAATGGAGCGTTTTATTTCTGATAACACAACACTTGATCAAGAGCAGTGTTTGTTAGATCAAAACTTCATTAAAGATGAGAAGAAATCAGTAGCTGACTATGTAAGTAGCTACGGTGATGTAGAAGTAAGCGGATTTAAGCGTGTAGCTTTAGGATAATCTGATTTGATAGATTAAAAAAACCACTCTTTTTAGAGTGGTTTTTTTTGTGCATAAAAAACCTGAAAAATCAACAAGAAAGGATGCTGCTATTTTTCTATCTTTGAAACGATTTTCAAAACATATGAAATACAATAGAATACTTTTAAAGTTGAGCGGTGAAGCTTTGATGGGCGATAAGCAATTTGGTATCGATACAGAAAAGCTAACTACTTATGCAGAAGAAATAAAGTCGGCAGTAGATGCTGGCACTGAAGTTGCCGTTGTAATTGGTGGAGGAAACATCTTTAGAGGTGTTCAGGTAGAAGGAGAAGGACTCGATAGAGTCCAGGGTGACTATATGGGTATGTTAGCAACCATCATTAACGGAATGGCCCTGCAATCAGCTTTAGAAAAAGCAGATGTAAAAACACGCCTGCTAACAGCCATTAAAATGGAGCAAGTAGCTGAACCATATATTAGGAGAAGAGCAATGCGACACATGCAAAAAGGTAGAGTGGTTATTTTTGGTGGAGGAACAGGAAACCCATATTTCACTACAGATACAGCTGCTACATTACGAGCTATTGAAATGGAAGCGGATGCAATTTTTAAAGGAACAAGAGTAGATGGAATTTACACTGCTGATCCTGAAAAAGACCAGTCAGCAACTAAATTTGACACCATTACATTCAAAGAGGTTTATGAGAAAAAACTGAAAGTAATGGATATGACAGCCTTCACGCTTTGTGAAGAAAATAAGCTACCTATAGTAGTATTCAATATCAATCAAAAAGGAAATTTATTGAAGGCGTTAGTAGGTGATAAAATTGGAACGCTTGTCAATTTTTAACAGATAAAAGCCAAGATTATGGAAGAGATAGAATTCATTTTAGATAGTACTCGCGAATCGATGGGTAAATCGATAGAGCACTTAGAAGTAGCCTTTTCAAAGATTCGTGCAGGAAAAGCATCACCACAAATGTTGGATAATGTAAACATTGATTACTATGGAGCATCTACGCCATTAAATCAAGCGTCCAACATCAATACTCCAGATGCAAAAACTATTTCGGTACAGCCTTGGGATAAGTCTATGCTGGAGGTAATGGAGAAATCAATTATTGATGCAAACTTAGGTTTCACTCCAATGAATAATGGTGAGATGATCATCATCAATGTGCCGCCTTTAACAGAGGAAAGAAGGCGTGATTTAGTAAAGCAAGCCAAAGCAGAAGCGGAAAATGCGAAAGTGAGTATTCGTAATATTAGAAAGGATGCTAACGATGAGTTGAAGAAGCTTGATGGATTGTCCGAAGATGTTATTAAAGATGCAGAAAACAGTGTGCAAAATGTGACCAATGAGTTCTCATCAAACGTAGATGCATTCTTCGCGAAAAAAGAATCAGAAATAATGACGGTGTAGGGTTGCAAACCTATCATTTAAGCTCGGCTATATAGTCGAGCTTTTTTTCTTTTTACTCATATAATTATCCGTATTTTTACGAGCAAACTCAATCATTATGTGGTCGTTAATAGCCCGAGTTATATTAAGGTATAGAGCCATTTTTATTTGGCTGATTGCAGCTATGACCTTCTTTATGGTTCAGCAGTCGAAAAATGCGAAGCTTTCGTATTCGATGGCGCGTTTGCTTCCTAAAACCTCCGACACACAACTTGACTTCGACTATTTTGTAGAGCGTTTTGGACAGCGAGACAATGTGATGGTTATTGGAGTGAAAGATGCAGATTTTTTCACTTTAAATCATTTTCAATCTTGGAAAGAACTTGCAGACAGTATTCGTGATATTGAAGGAGTTGTAGATGTGATTTCGGTCGCTGATGCAGTCAATTTTGTTAAAGACACAGAAAGCAAGAAATTTTTAACGAAGCCTATTTTTAGTGCTATTCAAACACAAACAGATTTAGATGAATCGGTGCTATTATATCGTAATCTTCCTTTTTATGAAGGGATGTTCTTCAACGAAGCAACCAATGCTTCTGCAATGTTGGTAGAGATTGATCAACAAGTTTTGAAATCGGACGAAAGAGTTCAAGTTGTTGAGGATATTATTAAATATGGTAAAAAGTATTACGACAAAACAGCTATAGATGTACATTATTCAGGCTTACCGTATCTTAGAATTGTTTATTCAGAAATGCTTAAAAAAGAGGTCGGCTTGTTTATTTTCTTAGCGATGTTAGTTACGGCTATCATCCTTTTTATGTTTTTCAAGTCGTACAAACCAGTTCTTATTTCTATACTAGTGGTTGCGATTGGTGTGGTTTGGTCTTTTGGAACCTTGGGAGTTTTGGGTTATGAAATCACTATCCTTTCTGCTTTGATACCTCCATTACTGATTGTAATTGGCGTTCCTAACTGCATTTTTTTAATCAACAAGTACCATAATGAGATTAGAAGGCACGGTAATAAAGCCAAGTCGCTTACTAGAATGATTAAGAAAATAGGGAATGTTACTATTTTAACCAATGCCACTACCGCTTCTGGTTTCGCAACATTTATCTTAACATCTAGTAAAGACTTACGTGACTTTGGACTAGTTGCTTCGGTTAATATTTTCGCTGTTTTCCTGCTTTCATTGCTATTGATTCCAATAATATTCAGCTATTTAAATCCCCCAAAAGACAAGCATACCGAACACTTAGATAGAAAGTGGATGCTTTCAGTAATTAAACAGTTGATTTTTTGGGTAACGCATAGAAGAACAGTAGTGTATGTTTGGACAATTCTTTTGGTGATTGTTGGGCTTTTTGGTGTTTATAAAGTACATACGACTGGAAATGTCACAGATGACATTCCTGAATCTTCAGCCTTATATCAAGATGCTAAGTTTTTTGAAGAACATTTCACATCCGTTCTTCCGTTTGAAATTATCATAGACACACACCGAAAAAACGGAATGACTAAACTGTCAACCCTAAGAAGGTTGAATCAGTTACAAGATACATTAGCCACTTACGCTGAATTATCCCGTTCTTTGTCTTTACTAGATGTTGTGAAGTTTTCTAAACAAGCATTTTATAATGGTAATGCTGCCTATTATGACATGCCCAATTCGCAGGAAAAAAACTGGATTTTATCATATGCTAAAAACTCCAAGTCTCAGCAGGATTGGGCTACCACCTATGTTGACGAAGATATGCAAGTAGGAAGAGTAAGTGTACAGTTGGCAGATATTGGAACTTCTGAAATGGAGTTGCTAAAAACAAAGTTGAGAGGGCAGATTGATCAGATTTTTGACTCTGAAAAATATGATGTTAATCTAACGGGGACGAGCGTTGTTTTTCTAGAAGGAACTACATATCTAGTTCGCAACTTATTTGTGAGTTTATTTCTTGCAGTCATGCTTATTTCAATCTTCATGGCATGGATGTTTAATTCCTTTAGAATGGTGGTCGTTTCCCTTATCCCGAATTTAATCCCTTTACTCCTTACAGCAGCAATTATGGGCTATTTTGGAGTGGCAATCAAGCCATCAACCATTTTGGTTTTTAGCATTGCTTTTGGTATTTCTGTAGATGATACGATTCACTTTTTAGCTAAATACAGACAGGAGCTGAAAGCTAGGAAATACAATATACGTACTGCCGTATTAGCGGCAATCAAAGAAACAGGTGTTAGTATGATTTACACCTCTATCGTTCTTTTCTTCGGATTTTTTATCTTTATAGCTTCTCAATTTGGAGGAACTGTAGCTTTAGGGTTACTAGTGTCTATTACACTGTTGATAGCAATGTTGTCTAATTTAGTGGTATTACCTGCTTTGTTGCTAACATTGGAAAAATCCATCAATCTTGAAGCCTTCAGAGAGCCATTGATAAATGTATTTGATGAAGAAGAAGATATCGACTTGGGGGAACTAACACTAAAGAACGAAGAAGAATGAAGGGAATAATTTTAGCTGGAGGATCAGGCACAAGACTGCATCCGCTTACACTTGCAATGAGTAAGCAAATGATGCCTGTTTATGATAAACCAATGATTTACTATCCGTTGTCAACATTGATGTTTTCAGGAATTAAGGATATACTTATCATTTCTACTCCACACGACTTACCATTGTTTGAAAAGCTATTAGGAGATGGTTCTCAATTCGGCTGTAACTTTCAGTATAAAGTACAGGAGTTTCCTAATGGATTAGCTCAAGCTTTTGTCATTGGAGAAGAGTTTATTGGAAATGATAAAGTGTGCTTAGTGTTGGGAGATAATATCTTTTATATGAAGAGACGTGTTTTAGAGTCTTGTAAAGATGTTAATGGAGGTATTATTTTTGGATATCACGTAAATGACCCTGAACGATATGGAGTGGTTGAGTACGACGAAAACTTCAAAGCCCTTTCAATAGAAGAAAAGCCTACAAATCCAAAATCAAATTATGCAGTTCCAGGTTTGTACTACTACGGTAATGATGTGGTAGAAATAGCTAAAAATATCAAGCCTTCTACTAGAGGGGAGTATGAGATTACAGATGTGAACTTAGAGTATCTAAAAAGAGGAAATTTAGAAGTAAGGTTGTTAGGTAGAGGAACGGCTTGGTTAGATACAGGCACATTTAAATCTTTAACGCAAGCCAGTCAGTTTGTGCAGGTGATTGAAGATAGGCAGGGTCGAAAAATTGGTTGTATTGAGGAAGCGGCTTACAAAATGGGCTTTATAGACGCAGCTCAATTAGAGATGCTAGCAAAACCACTTTTGAAAAGCGGCTACGGTGATTATTTAATGTCATTATTAAAAAATAAATGAAGTCGATAAAAGATCTTCAACAAATTATTGAAAAAGAATTAGTCGGGATCTCTTTCCCAGATAATCCCGCTGATTTATATGCGCCTATTGATTATGTTCTTAGTTTAGGCGGCAAGCGTATGCGACCAATATTGTTATTACTAGCACATCAATTATTTAATCAAAATATAAGTGCTGCTATAAGGCCTGCATTAGGGATAGAAGTATTTCATAATTTCACCCTTTTACATGATGATATTATGGATGATGCTTCATTGAGAAGAGGTCAGCAGACTGTGCATGAAAAGTGGAGTCCAAATGTAGCTATCCTATCTGGAGACACTATGTTGGTGCAAGCATATCAACTCATGTCTGAAGTACCTGCTGAGGTACTAAAAACATCATTAGATGTTTTTAGTAAAACAGCTGTTGAGGTTTGTGAAGGACAACAATGGGATATGGATTTTGAGGAACGCGATGATGTGACTATTCCTGAATATTTGAAAATGATTGAGTGCAAGACGGCAGTTCTTTTAGCAGGAGCACTAAAAATAGGTGCTTTAATAGGAGGAGCTAATGAAGAGCAGGCGCAACATTTGCATGAGTTCGGTAGAAATATAGGGATTGCATTTCAGTTAAAAGATGACTTGCTAGATGTTTTTGGAGATCAATATAAGTTTGGAAAGCAGATGGGGGGCGATATTTTGTCAAATAAGAAAACCTATCTGTATCTACAGTCGTTAGTTGTTGCCGATGGAAATCAAAAAGAGGAATTACAGCATTGGTTTGCTTCTAAAGAATATGAAGGAAAACAGAAGGTAAAAGCTGTAAAAGCACTTTACGAATGTTTAGAGATTAAGAAAATCACGACTGATTTAATGCACGAATATCATCAACAAGCTATTACTCACCTGCAAAAAATTGAAGGAGATAAAAGTGGATTGGAGCAATTTGCTGCTATGTTGCTAAAAAGAGAAAATTGATGAAAATATCTGAGCAAGAAGTTCAGCAGTACCTTACTAGAAAAAACTGGCTAACAGCTACTATTCAGCAGATTCAAAGAGATTTATCCTGGCAAAACTTAGAGTTAAGATTGAGTGATTCTCCTTTTGTAGAAGAGCTTCAAGAACAATTGTCAAAACTTTTTTCCTATCTAGAGAAGGGTCAATACCAAACACTTATGAATATTCTTTATCGAGTTGATATTGGAGAAGAACAGATGCAAAAAGCCATGTCAGAAACAGTTGACGAACCTTTTTCAGATGTTGTAGCGAAACTGCTTGTGAAACGATGTTTGTTAAAAGTATTGATGAAGCATCATTTTTCTAATCAAGAAAATAGGAGTACAGAAGGACTTCTTAATCAATAAATTTGAATAATTTTGTCATCAAATTTTAGGTAACGAATGGATAAATATT
>CAXDKI010000006.1:0-11260 GCA_963990215.1 uncultured Flavobacteriales bacterium
TCAGGATCAAGTCCTGGGCTATCCATACATTCTTTGATGTATGCAATTTTAGAGCTCTTTTTAGTTGCTAACGACTTAGAGTATGCCGGAACTTCTTTTTGGGAAGCAGTACTATCCTGAGCGTCTGCGCCTGCCATAATCTCCATTAGCAAGGCAGCATCCTGAACATTGTGTGTAAAGGGGCCTATTTGATCAAATGAAGAAGCATAGGCAATAAGTCCCCAGCGTGACACTCTTCCGTACGTCGGCTTATATCCTACCACACCACAAAAGGATGCTGGTTGACGAATAGAACCTCCAGTATCACTGCCTAACGTTGCCAAACACAGGTCGGCTGCTACAGCTACAGCGGAACCTCCCGAAGAACCCCCTGGAACTTTAGTCCTGTCTATATGATGCAAAACGTTTCCAAAAGCAGAATTTTCATTAGAGCTTCCCATAGCAAACTCATCACAATTTGTGCGACCAATGATGATGGCGTCTTCAGCCAATATACGCTCTACAACGGTAGCGCTGAACAAACTTTCAAAGCCGTCTAAAATTTTGGAGGATGCTGACAAAATGTGCCCTTTATAACAAATGTTGTCTTTTATCGCTAGTACCATCCCCGCTAAACGGCCTGCAGTGCCGTTTTGAATTTTCTGGTCTATCGCTTCAGCTCGGGATAAGGCCTCTTCTTCGAAAACCTCTAAAAAGGTATTTAAAAAGGTTTTTTTTGCAATGCGGTTTAGATATGATTGTGTAAGTGAATGGCAGCTTACAGTACCGTTCTTCAGATCTTCCTGGACAGCTGCTAAAGAGCGATAGCTTTTCATAGAGATGGAAATTTATTTTTCCTCTTTATTGTCTTTGTTTGTTTTATTAGAGGCATTTTTAAACTCTTTCATGCCCTCGCCCAAACCTTTCATTAGTTGAGGTATTTTTTTTCCTCCAAACAGCAATAATAAAGCAAGAACTATTACAATTGCCCCGCTTGTTCCTATGTTACCGATAAACAATATTAAATCCATATTTGTACGTTTCGAATTTTATACAAAATTAGCTAAATTTTACTTAATACGCTCGATACAGCCATTGTGCAGGGTTTAGCTTTTTATTGCCTTTCCAAATTTGTAGCTCTGTTATTGTTTCGTTCGTGCTGGAGTTGGTAGAAACCAATCCTATTTCCTGCTTGGTTTTTATGGATTGTCCTGCAGTAATAAACACATCAGAAAGGTTGTTGTAAACACTGAAATAATCACCATGACTCAGAATAATTGCCTTTCCTGCTCCTGGGATGTTTAAAATGCGGCTTACTGTTCCATCAAAAATAGCTCGAGCAGAAGCGCCTTTTTCTGTCGTTATTTTAACCCCATTGTTGTAGGTTTCTATGCCTGCTAATACAGGGTGTTTTTGTTTTCCAAAACGCTCGGTAATCACTCCTCTTTCTACTGGCCAAGGAAGCGTTCCCTTATTGGTTGTAAAGTTTTCAGCTAGCTCTTTTTGTTCAGGAGTCATGCTAAAAAAAGGTGTTCCTGTGGAGGCTGATGCCTCTTTTGCTTTTCTAATTTCTTCTTCTATGATTTTTCTGATTTGAACGTCTAATGCTTTAGCTTGTTGTTCTTTCTCCTTTAGTTCAGTTTTTAACTGTTTCTCTTTTTTTGCTAAATCATTAAAGAGTGACTGCTGTTCACCTTTTTCGGAGTCAAGTTTTTGCTTTTCTCTTTCTGTGTTTCCTAGCACTTTTGCTTTTATATTTTTCTCCACTAAAAGCATTGCTTTGTTTTGTTTCAAAGAAAGCAACTCTGTTTCTAGCTCAACCTCTTTTTCTTTAATCAACTTTACTTGTTGCTGCCTAAATTGACTGTATTGCTGGAAGTATTTAATGCGCTTATATGCTTGGTGAAAACTATGTGCTGTAAAGATAAACGCTAAACGATCATAACCTCCTCTGTTGTGATAAGCATGATAAATCAATTTGGCATACTCCTCTTTTAAGGATTGTAATTCCACTTGTTTCAGAACAATACTTTCTTCTGTGATAAACACCTCTTGCTCAAGTTGTTGGATACCCTTTGCATACAATCCAATCTCAATTACTAAAGTGTTAATCATTTCATCTCGAGCAGTAATTTTTCGCTTCAAAGTCGAGAGTCTGTTTATAGAGGTTTTTTTTTCTTTCTTTGCTTCGTTTAACAAGTCGTTTGTTAGCTTAATTTCATTTTGAAGCTGTTCCTTTGTGTCTTGCAATTCCTCCTTGCTTTGCGCCAACACAAACACTGAGGAAAAACAAAGCAGCACACATATAATATGTTTAGTCCATTGGAACATAACTATCTGGAATATTAAAGTTAACATTTTTAGGGGTGTTGATGTTCACTTTTGAGTAAGTCAAATTGGCTTCTGTTTGTTGTTTAATGTTGGCTAACAAAAGGTTAAGTTTTAAAGGAACCCATCTTTGCGCATGCTTCTCGTACTCTAAATAACGAACTGTAAGAGACTGTTCCAGCTCGTCTTCTAGCAAGAAAGTGTGTGTCAAAAATCGATTGTCAATCCACGCTTTAGATTGGGGGTGCTCTTTTTTGTTTTTATTAAAGAGTAAATATTTGTTCTCTGAAACAATCGACTTCATCTTTTGGTTGTCTAATGAAATTTGACCCACCAAAATCCCTTCTAATTTTTCGTGTTTTGCGGTTATCCCATATGTGCTTTCTAAATCTTCAAAATCTCCGGTCCAAAACGTTTTATTGATTCTGTTTATTAATTTCAAGCTATCCGGTGTGATTTGAATACGCGCCACCTCAATACCTAAAAGAGCGGATACTGAAAGCCAAATTACACTGTCTTTTCTGATTCTTAAATTAACCGAAACAGGAGTGTCCGTTCCGTCTACTTCTATCTTTCCATTGAGCTTGGCTGTAAACCAATTGTAATCTAAATGGTTTTGATTTACTTTTTTTATAATCAGTTTTGATGAGCGATTTTCTAGAAAAGAAGTAACAACATCTTTACTACTTCCACAAGCAAACAAAAACAAGGCTAAAGCAATAATCCAAAACCTATTCATAGAGTTTTTGCTCGCTTATTTTTTGATCAATGAAGGGAGTTTCAGATCCTAATTCTTTCGCTTTTCTCCAATGCTCTACCGCCTCAAAAACCTTCCCTATCTGATATAAAACATCTCCGTAATGTTCTACAATTACAGCGTTTTGACTACCTCCACTTGTCAACGCGCGCTCTAACCACTCTTGGGCTTTGTCGTAATATCCTTTTTGATAAAACACCCACGCATAGGTGTCTTCGTAAGATGCTATTCCTGGATTTAATGCTGTACACACCTCCATCATCTCTAGCGCTTTGTCTAAATTCTCGTTTCGAAGCGATAAATAATAACTATAATTGTTTAACACATAAGTGTTGAGTGGTGACAACTCTAATGACTTATCATATGACTCATCTGACATCTTATGATTCTTTTGAGCATGATAAGCATCCCCCAAGGAAGAGTAAAATTGAGCTAGCAATTCGTTGTTTCCAAAAACCATTATTTTACCTGTGTTCAAAACAGTAGTCGCGTTATCATATGATTTGGTTTGAATGTACGACATCCCGCTAAGCAAATAACTGATAGGTTGGCTTGGAAATAACTCTATTGCGTTTTGCGCATGAAAAACAACAAGTTCGTATTCCTTCAAATCAAAACAAATGATAAGTAATTGTTGCCAAATAGGAAACCTGCTTTGATCAAACTGAAGTGCTGTTTCAAAGGCTTCTTTTGCAGCTTTTAAATCCCCTTCTCTGTAGTAATAATCTCCCGCAATAGTATGTGGTTTAGCGTCATTTGGATGGTTCTTTTTTAGAATTTCAACTAACTCGAAAGCGTTCTTTTTAAAAGTGCTATCTATCTGAGAGATGTCATAGTATGTTATGAGGATTCTCATTTTTGAATCAATGCTTAATCTACTACTCGCAAACGCGATTTTTAAGGACTTAAATGCTTTTTCCTCTTCTCCGTTGTTTCTGTACAAATCCGAAAGCGTGAGGTGTGCCTTTCCGTTATTTGGAGCTATTTCTAAAACACGCTCCAACGTCTCTATCGCTTTTTCTTGGCTTCCTTCTAGTAAATACATTTCGGCAATTAAGCCATAAGGTTTGGGGTTTTTAGGTTCTGATAAAATCCATTTCTCCAATTCATTTTTTGCTCCTCTTTTATCTTTTAGGTCAAGGTATATTCGGTGCTTTTGCATAATCAGCATTTCATTCACACCTAAATAGCGCTCCATATCGTTATACACTTCTATTGCTTTTCGTAATTGGTTATCTAACAAATAAGCGCTTGCCAACTGAAAGTGCCACTCTTCGTTCCCAGGTTGTTTTTTTAGTAGTTTTTTATAGGTAATGATGGCTGGTTTATATTTTTGATTGCTAATATACACCTCTGCCATTAGTTGCTGATACCAGGTGTTGTCTTGTTCTATTTCGCAAGCGCTCTTGATAAAAAACAGAGCATCTGAATACTGACTAAATCCATAATAAATCATAGCTAGTTCATACATAGGGGCGGCCTTGCTTCCGTCTAGTTTAATACATTTCAGAAAGTCTTCTGATGCAGGCTTTAGGTTTCCAAGTGCTTTTTGTCGAAGACCGTTGAAAAACATCATCTCAAAATTCAATTTATCTCGATCACTAAGTTGCCCTTTCTGTGTGCTTACTTTCCCATTTTTACTTGGTCTTTTTTGTGCATCTGCCACCAAAGAAAACACAAGTAAAATCGCTAATATTAATATTATACTGCGTCTCATCAAAAAATTACTTTACTCCTGTAGAGCCAAACCCGCTAGCCCCCCTTTCTGTTTCTATCAATTCATCTACTTCTTCCCAAGAAGGTTGTTCGTGTTTAGCAATCACAATTTGTGCTACACGCTCTCCGTTTTCTACTACAAAATCCTCATTAGAAAGATTCACTAATATAACGCCCACTTCCCCTCTATAGTCTGCGTCAATGGTTCCTGGTGTGTTTAACACTGTTATTCCTTTTTTAAACGCCAATCCACTCCTTGGTCTAACTTGCGCCTCATAACCTTCGGGAAGCTCCATAAAAATACCTGTTTTCACCAACCTGCGATCTAATGGTTTTAAAGTTATTGGCTCATCTAAATTCGCTCTTAAATCCATTCCTGCAGATTGGGTAGTAGCGTAATGTGGTAATGGATGTTTGGATTTATTAACAACTTTTATTTTCATCACTAATCAAATAATTCTGGTGTTGAATTTACTATTTTTTTGGGTCGTTCCAAGATATAGGCTACACCAATAAAAACAAGAAGGTATAGTGTGTTTATCCACATTCCTAAATCAGCATAAACAGTAAGCGTAAACAAGATTAGAGATGTCCCTAGATATAGGCCTATTCTTTTTAAATCGTAGGGAATAGGATAGTGTTTTTTGCCTAATAAATAGGAAGCAGCCGTCATGGAGAAATAGCATATAAGTGTTGTCCAAGCCGACCCCTCAAAGCCTAAAACAGGAATGAGTACAAAATTGAGCGCCAAGGTAATTACTGCTCCAAATAAAGCTAAATAAGCCCCAATTTTTGTTTTTTCCGTTAGCTTAAACCAAACTGCAAGATTGTAATAGATCCCTAAAAATAGATTGGCAAATAATAGAACGGGCACAATCACCAACCCCCTAGAGTCGTGAAACTCTCCGCCAATAAATTGTTCTACAAGATCATAGTAAATCATTACGCCTAAGAAAATGGTTGCGGCAACAATGGTGAAATACTTCATCACATCTGCATATATCTTTTTTGCGTTACGTTCTTTT
This sequence comes from uncultured Flavobacteriales bacterium, assembly GCA_963990215.1. Classification (GTDB taxonomy): domain Bacteria; phylum Bacteroidota; class Bacteroidia; order Flavobacteriales; family UBA7312; genus UBA7312. The sequence goes on from CAXDKI010000006.1 coordinate 5,806, forward strand.
TCTTGTGCAAAGAAGAAAGGTTCTGCTGCAAACCTGAAGGTTTGGATGAAGAGCGTCATAATAATTGACAACTTATAATACGCTCCATAAATACCAACTTCGGAAGCAGCAATACCAGAAGGTAGAAGGTGAGATAATAAAATACGATCAATTGTTTCATTGGTGATGCCTGCCAGTCCTGCTACCATAAGAGGAAGAGCAAAAACCATCATTTTTTTCCAAAGTTGTAACCTAAACCTCCAAGAAGAATACAACATCTCTGGTATTAGAAGTAGAATAGTAACAACGCTAGCGGCTAAATTGGCAACAAACACATAACCGATTCCTACACTTTCACTGTATATACTTTGCACAAACTCTGCAGATGGTAAATTATTTTTAATCGCAAAAGGGCAGTAAATAATAAAGAATAGGTTTAACCCGATATTGATGAATATGTTAAGCAATCGAATTAAAGCAAAACGAGCTGCTTTATTCTGCTCTCTTAGTTTCGCAAAAGAGATGGAAGAAATAGCGTCTAAACCAACAATAAGTGCAAACCACTGTATATATTCCGGATGTCCGTTAAAATTTAATGAGGCTGCTACACTGTCGGCATTCACAAACATCAACAGGATAAATACTGTTGAAGAAATCAATAAAGAAATTAAGGTGGTGCTATACACGGATTTCTTGTCTTGCTCGCTTTGTGAAAAACGGAAAAAAGCAGTTTCCATACCGTAAGTAAGCATGATAACCAAGAAAGCAACATATGCATAGAGAGTGGTTACCTCTCCGTATTCTCCAGTGGTGAAATAACGCGTGTATAAAGGAACTAGTAGGTAGTTGAGTAAGCGGCCAACAATGCTACTTAACCCATAAATGGCGGTTTGCCCTGCTAATTTCTTTAATGGATTCAATTTTTAATTTCCAGGGAATTCTGCTTTTCTTTTTTCGATAAAAGCGGTTGTTCCTTCTTTAAAATCTTCTGTTCCAAAACATGCGCCAAAAGCGTCAATCTCTTCTTGGTAACCCTCTGAGGTAAAACCTGCATTTATAGCTTTTATTGCGTAGCCAATCGCTACGGATGAGTTGCGAGCTATCTTAGATGCTATTTTTTCACAAGCAGGAATCAGTTCATCTTGTGTGCAAACATGATTTACCAAACCCCATTCCTTCGCCTCTTCAGCTGTTAGCATACCCGCTGTGGAAATCATCTCCATAGCTTTTCCTTTACCAACAAGTTGCGCCAAGCGCTGCGTGCCTCCATAACCAGGAATTACGCCTAAAGAAACTTCTGGTAAACCCATTTTAGCATTATCGGAAGCAACACGCATATGGCAAGCCATAGCGAGTTCTAAGCCTCCTCCTAAAGCAAACCCATTAATTGCTGCAATAGTTGGTGTAGAAAGATTTTCTAATAAGCTGAACAACATGTATTGCCCGTCTTTGGCAAGGTTTGCACCCTCTTCTTCATTAAAATGAGCAAACTCTTTAATATCTGCTCCCGCCACAAAAGCTTTGTTGTCTGCCCCAGTAAGAATCAGGCATTTTACTGCTCTATTTTGATCCGCTTTAATGATGGCATCATTCAGCTCTTCTATCGTTTCTTTGTTTAAAGCATTTAATTGCTTTGGACGATTAATGATGATATAAGCAACACCATTCTTTAATTCTGATAATACATTTCGATAGCTCATCTCTGATAGTTTTTGTCTTGTTTACAAATATAGTTTTTAGATGCAATTAGCCATAAAAAAGCCCCTCCAAAAGGAAGGGCCTTTGAACATTTATCTTTCAAACATACTAACCGTTCAATGCTTCTGCACCACCTACAATCTCCAAAATCTCACTAGTAATTGCTGCTTGACGAGCTTTGTTGTATGTTAAGGTTAGATCTTTCTTCAGCTCTCCAGCGTTATCAGTTGCTTTATGCATGGCTGTCATACGCGCTCCGTGTTCTGAAGCATGAGAGTCCAACACTCCTTTGAATAATTGTATTTTCAAAGATTTAGGAATTAATGCTGTTACAATTTCTTCTTTCGATGGTTCAAAAATGTAATCGCCAATTGCAGAACCTTCTTCTGTTGGTGTTTCAATAGGTAAAAATTGCTCTGCTTGTACTAGTTGTGTAGCGGCATTTTTAAACTGATTGTAAATGAGAATGACCTTATCGAATTTCCCGCCCAAAAAGTTTTGCATGATGTCTTGAGCAATTGCAGAAGTGTTTTCAAAAGTTAGCTCATCATATAAGCTGTCGTGTGATGAACGCACTGTAAAACCGTTTTTAGTAAAGAATTCTGATCCTTTTTTACCAATTGTCAAGAAAGACACATCGGTATCGGCATAATCGCTTTCGGCTAAGCTTTTCGCTTTTTTAATGATGTTTGAGTTAAACGCTCCACACAAACCTCTATTGGAAGTAATCGCTACCAGCAATACCTTTTTTAGTTCGCGTTCTTGAGCGAAAGATCCACCATCAGATCCTTCTAAAGTAGAACTTAGATTTACTAACAGCTCACGAAGTTTATTGGCGTAAGGGCGCATTTGAGTAATGGCGTCTTGGGCGCGCTTCAACTTTGAAGCTGACACCATTTTCATGGCGCTGGTAATCTGCATGGTTGAACCAACAGAAGAGATACGGGCGCGTATTTCTTTTAAGTTCGCCATTTTTTATTCTTCGTATTTTTTAGATAAATCAGCCGCTACTTTTTATAGCGTATTATTGATTTGATCTGTTATTTTTACTGCTGCCAAAAAAACTAAAAAATCTTGGTGCTTTTGGTGCATAAAAGAAATAAACTCTGTTTCGAATTCTTTCACTTTGTTTACAGGAACATCTATTAATAAGCCATTAGTTCCGCAGTAAATAATTGCCGCTTGCTCTTCTACTCGTAGTGGAGAGTATTGGCCCTGCTTCAAGATTTCTACGTTACGAACACCTTTGTCGATGACAGATTTAGTTGCTGCATCAAGGTCAGAACCAAACTTTGCAAAAGCTTCTAATTCGCGGAACTGTGCTTGGTCTAGTTTAAGTGTCCCTGAAATTTTCTTCATTGATTTAATCTGGGCAGAACCCCCTACACGAGATACCGAAATACCTACATTAATTGCAGGGCGAACACCTGAGTTGAATAAATCACCATCTAAGAAAATCTGACCGTCAGTAATCGAAATTACATTGGTTGGAATATAAGCAGATACGTCACCAGCCTGTGTTTCAATAATTGGCAGTGCTGTTAATGAACCCCCTCCTTTTACTTTGCTTTTTAAAGACTCCGGAAGGTCGTTCATTTGCGCTGCAATTGTATCATCGTTAATAACCTTCGCTGCACGCTCTAATAATCTTGAGTGTAGGTAGAAAACATCTCCTGGGTATGCTTCACGACCTGGAGGTCTTCTTAATAAAAGTGATACCTCACGATAGGCAACTGCTTGCTTTGATAAATCATCAAATACAATTAATGCTGGACGTCCTGTATCGCGGAAGTACTCCCCAATTGCTGCTCCTGCTAAAGGTGCGTAAAACTGCATTGGCGCAGGGTCTGAAGCGTTAGACGCTACGATTATCGAGTATTGAAGCGCTCCAGCTTCTTCTAATGTTTTAGCAATAGCTGCTACTGTAGATCCTTTTTGACCAACAGCTACATAGATACAGAATACCGGCTCTCCTTTATCGTAAAATTCTTTTTGGTTGATGATGGTGTCAATCGCTACTGCTGTTTTACCTGTTTGGCGATCACCAATAATCAACTCACGTTGACCCCTACCTACTGGAATCATTGCATCAATCGCTTTGATACCTGTTTGTAACGGTTCATTTACAGGTTGACGGTAAATAACACCTGGCGCTTTACGCTCGATAGGCATTTCAAATGTTTCACCTTCGATAGGCCCTTTGCCGTCAATTGGATTACCCATAGTGTCTACTACGCGGCCCAACATTCCTTCACCTACATTAATAGAAGCAATACGGTTTGTTCTTTTTACCACATCACCCTCTTTAATTCCTTTAGAAGGCCCTAACAAAACTGCACCTACATTGTCTTCCTCAAGGTTCAAAACGATTGCCTGCAAACCGTTTTTGAACTCGATAAGCTCTCCTGATTGAACATTAGTTAATCCGTAGATACGGGCAATACCATCACCCACTTGGAGAACGGTACCTACTTCTTGTAGCTCTGCCTCAGATTTAACACCTGCTAATTGTTGTCTTAAGATTGCTGATACTTCAGCTGGTTTTACTTCTGCCATTGTGTAATCGGTTTTTAGAAGTCCTTTATGTAAAGGTTTTTATTAAATATTTGTTTTAAATCATTGATTTGACGAAGCACGCTTGCGTCTAGTTGCTTATCACCCATTCGGATAACGGCTCCACCAATAAGTTTTTCATCTACCTTCTCTGTTAGCTCGACTTGGCCTCCTCCATGCTTTTCAACGAACGTTTGGATAGCTCCTCTTAGGTTGTTACTTAACGGAATAGCAGTAGTGACTACCGCAGAATCAATTCCTTTGTGTTGCCTGTAAGCTAGCAAGAATCGTTCTGCAATTTCTTCTAACAACATCTCACGCTTTTTATTTGTGATGATGTTGATAAAAGATTTGCTTAGTGTGCCAAAGCTTGTAAATACTTCATTTAAAATCGCCACTTTTTTATCGGTCTTTACCACTGGGCTTTTTAATAATAATGTAAGTTCTTTACACTCTTTGCAGGCTGATATAACAACCTCCATATCCGCTTTACAAGCGTCTAATTGGTTTTGCTCTACAGCAAGGTCCAATAATGATTTGGCGTATCGTGATGTTACTCTTGTGTTTCTCATCTTAGTTAAGTTCTGCTTCCTTCAAGGCAGCTCCTACTAATTTTTTTTGCTTATCTGCGTCTTTCAGTTCGCTTTTCAATACTTTCTCAGCGATTTCGATTGACAAGCTCGCTACATGATTTTTCAATTCAGTAACAGCTTTTTGCTTTTCGTTTTTGATCTGCTCTTTTGCTGAAGCCATAACTTTATCTGCTTCCAAAGCAGCTTTTTCTTTGGCTTCTGCAATAATGTTTTCCTTCATCTTGCGAGCTTCTTTCAATAAGGAATCACGCTCTGCTTTTGCTTCTGCCAAAATACGTTCGTTGTCTGCGCTTAACGCTTCCATATCAGCTTTTGCTTTATCAGCTGCGTCCAAGGCGTTTTTTATTCCCTCTTCTCTTCCCTCAACCGCTTCTAAAATTGGTTTCCAGGCAAATTTTCTTAGGAAGAAAACTAACACTAGAAACAATAACGTTTGCCAGAAGAATAAGCCTACCGAAAAGTCATTAATTAATTTCTCCATTATATATTTTTTTCTTCAGTTTAATTTTAAAAATCAAGACTGTGACCAACCGTCACAGTCTTGATTTTGGTTTAATTAAGCAGCGAATAAAGCCGCGAATCCAATACCTTCAATCAGTGCTGCTGCTGTCTCTTATACACATCTCCGAGCC
>CAXDKI010000007.1:0-11228 GCA_963990215.1 uncultured Flavobacteriales bacterium
CACAAGGAGTATCGTCGGCAGCGTCAGATGTGTATAAGAGACAGCTTATTTACCGCTTCATTAACTATGGCTTTTTTAATGCTTTGCGCTCAGTTTTTTCACTTTAGAGCAAAGAATAATTGGATAAAGTTTATACCCTCCCTATCTCTTTTAATCTTATCATTATTTATTGCTTACTCGCACTATTAAACGCTAAAGTATGAATGCATCTTTTTGTTTGATTATCTTTTCATCAATCTCATTTATATATTATGGAATAAATTCTCTTTTCTCTAAAAGAATGCATTCTGAATATTCTCGTTGGGGTTATAATAATTTGCGTCTTTTTCTAGCATGGTGTCAATTATTAGGTGGATTTGGATTGATTATTGGTATGTTGCATCATTCACTAAACCCACTGACTTCTATTACGTCGTTTTTATTGACTATTATGATGCTAACTGCTGTTTTTACAAGAATAAAATCAAAAGATGGATTGTTTTTGACATTGCCCTCTCTATTTTATTCGATATTAAATGCAATTATTTTTTTTCAATCTATTTAATTGGAATGCTGAATTTTATGAAACTAAAAAAGCGGAATACTGTCTCAAAATGAGATGGATTCCGCTTTGGTGGGCCCACCTGGGCTCGAACCAGGGACCAACGGATTATGAGTCCGCTACTCTAACCAACTGAGCTATAGGCCCTATTAAAATAGGACTGCAATATTACGCTTTTGTTGCCTATCTTGCAACCTTTTCCAACTGATGCTAAAAGGCGTAAAAAACATCTTATTTGACCTGGGCGGAGTGCTTTTTCATATCGATTATCCGCGCACTATTAATGCTTTTAAAAAGCTCGGAATCACTGATTTTGAAAAATATTTTGCTCAACACCAACAAAATGATTTGTTTGATGCTTTTGAAACAGGTAAAATCAGTTCGGATTTTTTTGTAAAAACACTGCAAAAATATCTTCTAAGTTGTACTAAAAAAGAAATTATAGATGCATGGAATGCCATGTTAATTAGCCTACCTCAAGATTATTTGATCTTATTAGAAAATTTAGAAAAAAATTACCGCTTATTTTTACTCAGTAATGCGAACGAGATTCACATTCAGTTTGTGAATGAGTATTTGCAAAAAAATCTTAACATCCCTTCTATTAATCAATATTTCGAAAAGACATATTATTCTCAAGAAATTGGTATGCGTAAACCACACAAATCTACTTTTGAGTGGGTGTTAAAAGATGCAAATATATTAGCGGAAGAAACGCTTTTTATAGAAGATACTGATCAACATATTAAGGGCGCTAAGAAAGTTGGCTTAAAAACACATCATTTAGAGAGTAATTCTGATATTATTTCGCTTTTTCCTGGCATAACTCTATAAGCACTCCATTAGTGCTTTTAGGGTGTAGAAAACAGATTCTTTTATTGTCCGCGCCATCTTTTGGGCTTTGGTGAATTAGTTGAAATCCTTCAGCCTGCAAGCGATTCATTTCAGAATCTATGTCTTCAACCTCAAATGCAATGTGGTGGATCCCCTCTCCTCTTTTTTCAATAAACTTAGCAATAGCTGAGTTTTCATTAGTCGCTTCTAGTAGTTCTATTTTAGTTTCTCCAACTTTAAAAAAAGATGTTGAAACCCCTTCGCTTTCTAGTTCTTCTAGCTTGTAGTGTGGTTGATTAAAGAGTTTTTCAAAGAGTTGATTGGCATTGCTCAAATCTTTTACAGCAATTCCGATATGCTCTACTTTCTTCATATTTGTAAAAATAAAAAAGGCGGTGAAAAAATCACCGCCTTTTTTAAATATAAGATCTAGTTTGGATTAAAATCCAACATTAACTCCTAACCACATTCTTGTGTTATCATCATTGTCAGACTGTCCATTGGACATATGAACTGATAATGAAGAGTTGTCAGAGAAGTTGTAGCCTACAGACATATCTGTTACAGAATAGTCAACTGTTTCTGCTTCGTTAGTCACATTGTACATAGTCGCTCCGAAAGTAAAATCTCCCATTGCATAAGTACCACCGAAAGACATAACATCACATTCTTCAGTAATAGCACGCATTCCTGTTCCTGCAAAATCATTTCTTACGTTACCAGAAGCAAGGTAAAATCCATTCTCGTCATACATGTCGTAACCTACAGAAACTGCTAAGTCATCACTTACATTGTAGTCTACTCCTACAGCCATAAGTCCCATTTCAGTACCATCAAAGCCTTCTGAAGTATAGTATCCAAAAGATACATCTGCTCCGTTAGCCATTGCGTAAGTACCATCAAGACCCATCGCAGTGCTTTCTGAACCTGAAGCATCAGTTGCTACATACAATAAGTTGAAACCCATGTCTCCCATGTCTTTAGACACATTAAACACCATTTGAGTGTTGTCAAAGTTTCCTTCGGCAGCACCTTCCATGTTAGCGCTTGCATATCCTACATGGATATCAGCAAAATCATTATTGATACCAAACATCATACCGTCCCAAGTGTTTCCATCGTTGTTCCAGTCGTTTGATCCAATAATTCTTCCACTACCAAAATTTAAAGCCATACGTCCTGCTGTAACAGAAGCGAAGCTCATAATATTAGTAGTAGCATTAGCTGTGTGTACTCCAAAAGTAGCGTCTCCGCCACCAAAGTTGTAGTCAGCATTGAAAGAAGCGTTTACAGAAACAGCGTCACCGCCGAAAGAAACGTTCATTCTTGTAAATTGCTCAGTATCCATACTTGTAACTCCTCCAATATCTCCGTTGTTTACACGTGTATTGGAATTTACAGACCAGTCCTGAGCTGAAACTGTTGTTGCTAAACCTAGCATCAGTGCTAGGGCTAATTGCAAATTCTTTTTCATAATTAGTGAAAAATTGGTTAATACAGCGCAAATATGAACATATCTGATTAACTGACCAAGAAAAAAACAATCTTTTTAATTCACAGAAAAGTGTTGATAAGGGGGCTTAAAAAGGTCATTTTACAGCCTACGAGTGGGATATAAACCTTTGAATATCAACCTCTTGATGTATTTTTTCTGAATCTATTAAAAAGGCGGTAAAATGAGCCGATAAGTAAGGTCCTTGAATAACCCCTCTAGTACCTAAACCGTTAAAAACGGCTAATTTTTTGTATTTTGGATGCTCTCCCAAGAAAGGTTTCCTATCTCGTACAGTTGGTCTTACCCCTGCTTTTTCAGATACTACTTCATACTCTTCTTCTAGTATTTGTTCTATTTTCTCTTGTAAATAAGCGATTCCTTCTGAGGTCACAAGATCATTCCATTCATGATGGTTAAAGGTTGCTCCTACTCGATATAAATGATTACCTAAAGATATTATATAGATTCCTTTACTCACTATCTTATCCATTTTCTCTAGTGTAGGTATACGAATAGTCAGCACCTCACCCTTGGTAGGGGAAAAGGGTAAATACTTAAAATGTGGGTTGTGAATAGCTTGAAACCCTTCGCAAAAGATGATTTTCTTAGCCTGAATACCTTTATATACTCCAGCATCTTTTTCTAGCAAATCAAAATTGAAATTTTCTTCTAGCAAGCAGTCGTTTCTTTTAAAAAAAAAGCGAGAATCATCTAGAAATTTTACCACTTCCAAACTTCCTGCCGGAAAAATTGAAGCTCCTCCAAAATCGTCTTTTAAATAAATATGTGTATTTGGGGGGTTAAAATCACCAATAAATTCATCCATTCCCTCGTTACTGCACTTCACTTGCCATTGTTTTCTATTGTCTTCGTTGGCAAAAAGGCGAAAAATAGGTTTGATGTTTAAAAAGGTTGCTCCTAGCTTTTCCTCTAGAAATTTATATCTTTCAATAGCAACAGGCAGAAAATCGTCTGCCCTCCATGAGCGGATACAACGCTTTACTCCTACCGGATTAAATAAGCCTGCAGCAACCCTAGAAGCCATTGCTGCGTGTGGTTTATCAATAATTAAAACAGATTGATTATTCTCTAGTAAATCGTGAGCCAAAAGAGTTCCTGCAAGCCCCTGTCCTACAATGATATAATCAACCGATTTCATAAATTATAATCGGTTAATATCTCCAATAATAAACGTGTCTTCTGCTTCTAGGGTCTGGAATATTAACCCCAATAGAAATTTCATGAGATCCTGCTGTGTGGTTAGCAATAGACGCAAGCGTATAATCAAACCCATAAGCCAAATGGAAGCTTCCTACATTCATTCCCATTAAAGCAACTACAGATCTGTCGGTCCTTAAAGAAATTCCTGTCCAAAATTTTCTGTTGAATATCACGCGGGTATTAATATCCAATTGCATTGGCCCTGCATCGATGGTTTTAACCAAAACAGAAGGTTCTAATTGAATGCTTTTATTGATTTCGGCTATATATCCTGCTGTACCAAAATAATGTCTTACACCTATATTGTCTCCATAATCAAAAGTTAAAGCCTCCCTAAAAGTAGACTCGAAAAGCTGGTAAACAGAAAGTCCAACGTAGTAATTTTCACCATATAAATAGCTACCAAAAGCAGCATCAGGAACTACTTCGGAATAAACCCCACCTTCGAAATTCACATCAGGATTATGAAAGTCCATTGCGCTTTGATCTAGCTTATACTGATAAATCATCCCTGAAATTCCTAAAGATATTTTTGACTCTATGGCTGGTAAGTTCATATGATATGCATATGTAAACATCGCCCCCATATTTGATGTTGGATGCGTGTTGTCTTGAAAAATTAAACCTCCTAATCCAACACGGCCGTCTCCTACTGGCGCGTGAAAACTTAATGATTGTGTAGATGGCGCAAAAGAACCTAACCCCTCCCATTGTTCTCTTGCGTTTAATCGAAGTGGAAAAAATGGTTTACTACCTGCAATAGCTGGGTTTATCACAAAGTCATTCAGCATGTATTGCGAATATAGCGGTGATTGCTGAGCCATCACTAATGAAGGGGTGCAAATTAGTAGTGCTAATATTAACTTTCTCATGAGACTGCTATCTGACAATGGTTACATTTCCTTTGTATGGACTCTCTCCATTGTTTAAGGTAATCACATAATAATAAGTAGCTGATGGTAGTGGTTTTCCTTCATAATTTCCATTCCATGCACTGCTCCAAGCGTTTGTGTAGTTTTTACTCGCAAACACACGATCTCCCCAACGGTTAAAAACCTCAACTAAAGCGTCTGGATATAATTCTATATTTCCAATATGCCAATAGTCATTGTTTTGATCTCCGTTAGGAGAAAATGCCGAATACACCTCTAGACAGGTAGATTGATTTGCTGTAACAGACATAGTTTCTGACTCTTCACAACCTTCGTTGTCTATAATTGTTAGAGAATATTCTCCTGAAGAAACATTAATTATAGAGTCTAATGCCCCATTAGACCAGTCATATGTGTATGGAGTGTAACCTCCTGCTGCTGCAACTGCTATCAAACCATCAATATTGTCAACACATGATGCTGGAGATGTTTGATAAGTAATTATAATTGGATAATACGGCTCAACTACTACAGATTGTGTTGTAACACATGAGTTAGCGTCAGTAACATCAATAGAATAATTTCCATCAATCACATAAATTACACTTGTTACATCTGTGGTGCTCCATAAAAACTGATACGGCATAATACCGCCATCTGCCTCGACTTCTACTTTAGCAATATCTGTTGGACTACAAAGAGTTGAAGACAAAATATTCACTATCAACTCCTCTGGTTGAGTTACACTATCGGTAGCGATTAATTCACACCCAAATACATCTGTAGCTGTTACAGTATAAACACCAGGTGCTAAATTATAGGCTGCTGGTGTGATTTGTGAAGCAGGGTCATTCCATGAGTAATTATAAGAATTATTTCCGTTTGTGATGATTACATCTATCGTTCCGTTTGCTGCTCCGAAACAAGTAATATCTGTCACTTCTGTACTTATCTGTGGTTGTAAAATATCAACACTGATAGATTCTGTGCAACCATTCACATCTGTTACAGTAACTGAGTACAGCCCCGCCGCTAAACCTGAAATATTTGCTGTTGTTTCCCCTGTAGTCCATAAATAGCTATATGCAGGAGTTGCTCCTGTTGGGGTTGCCCAAGCAGATCCGTCTGTAGCACCATTACAACCTGCATCTAGCTGACTTGTAGAAAGTGATAAAGGTGTAGGCTCGGTTATTATTGTTGCAGGAATAGAGAAAGTACAACCATTAATGTCTGCAACTGTAATTGGATATGGTCCTGCTGATAAAGCATTTACTGAATGTGGTGATACGCCATTGTAATTAGCTGTAGCAAACATATAGGTATAAGCCGTTCCTGTTCCTCCAGTTGAAGTAATGGTTATTTCACCGTCAGAAGACCCATTACAACTAACATCTTCTCCATTATAATCAGATGTCACTGTTGTGGATGCATTTATTGCAGCAGGTGAAGTAATGTTTAAAATCATTGCTCCTACAGTGGTTTCACAACCATTTGCATCCTGTACAACCACATCATAATTCCCAGCTTGAAGACCGATAACAACATTACTTGGAGAAAATGGAGCAAATCCAGTTACAGAATAATTATAGTTAGGGGTTCCGCCGCTTGCTAAAATTGTTATTTCTCCATCCGAACTACCATCACAAGATGTTTGCATTCCGTTAAAGTTAGAAGTTACAGCAGCAGAGTTTAAAACCAAAACAGTAGGCTCCACTACATCTACTATTGAAGGTCCAGCAATACATCCGTTGTCATCTATTACATAGCAAGTATAGCTATTATCAGGAAGCGACCCAAAAACAGAGCTTGAAACATAGCTCAACCCATTATCTATAGAATACTGATAAGCCCCTGTTCCTCCTTGCGCATCAATGGTGATTTCTCCATCTGAAAGACCGTTACAACTAATGCCCGCTGAAATATACGCATTGGCAATGCTTAATAATGGTGGTTCTGTCAATGTAACTGGAGTTGAAACCGTAGTACAGCCATTATCATCTTGAACAACAACCCCATATGTATTATCATATAAGCTTGTTGCTAAATACGGAGAAGGGCCTGTGCCAAAACTTACATTATCTAGAAGATATGTGTATTCTCCATTATTGGAAGTGCCTCCAGATGCGGTAATTTCAATAATTCCATCTGAAGCTCCATTACAGCTAATGTCTTCTCCATTGTAATTAGATGTTACAGACACTCCTCCAAAAACTAACACAGGCGGATCTGTTAAAGTAACCGCACCTACATATGCGTTTGTACATCCATTAGCATCTTCGATAGTCATATCATATATTCCTGCTGACAAACTGTTAATCGTTGCATTTGTAGATAGTCCAGCGTTGTCAAAATCAAACATATATGGAGTTGTTCCACCTATTCCTATCATGTTAATCTGACCGTCCGATGCTCCAACACAACTTATATCTTGCCCGTTATAATTAGAGGTTACTGATGTGGCTGCTGTAACAGGGTTTGGTTCAGTTATCGCTATTGAAGTAGGCCCTAATGTACATCCATTAGCGTCTTGTACATAAATATCATAAGAGCCATCACTTAATCCAGTAATAGTATGTGGAGAAGCTGCTGTAGCCACAAAAGTTGCCCCGTTATCTGTAGAGTAGTCGTAAGGAGATGTTCCTCCAGAAACGGAAATAGTAATCTCAGCATCTGTCGCCCCATAGCAACTAATCTGAGATCCGTTGTAATTAGATGTGACTGTTGGTGTAAAGTTAAGAGCGGTTGGTTCTGTTAAATAAACCGTATTAGCATTGTATTCTTCAAGCTCTCCAGTAGCAGGGTCTCTAACCCAAATATCATAACCAACTCCTGGAAATAAACCTGTAAAAATTGGAGAGCTTTGGAAAGGACCTAGCATTCCAGAAATAGAATATTCCATTCCTACTGGCGCTGTTGTGTGCGGAACTACTTCAATAACTCCATCATTGGCACCATTACAGTTAATATTTGTAATGTTTAATGAGTCTATAAGACCAGCGATTTCTATTGTATAATCTTGAGTTTCTCCATAACTATACATCCCTTGAGGCATGATTTGATACCAAGTAAAAAATGGAACTGTTCCTAGTCTAGAGTATACTACTCGCATGTGGGTTGTTCCTGTTTGCGCAGTAGCAGGGATCATAACATTAAAAACATTATATGTTGGTGTCCAACCTGTTCCTGTTCCTTGAAAAGCAAGAGGCAAGACATTTTCTGTATTAGGATTGAAAACCCCATCTTGATCGAAATCAATAAAAACCTTTACACCTCTTTGGGTGTTGAATGGGACCCCCCAACCTGAACCCGAACAACGCTGACCAACAACTTGCAAGGAGTACATTTGGCCACGCTCTACAATAGCCATGTGTTGGCTATTGTTTGGGTTCCCATCACTTGGGTTATTATTGCCCACAGTATGATCACTATAACCTCTACATGGCAAAATGTTATTTCCAGTAGAGTTTGGATTAGTAATGTCTGTGCCGCCACTTGGAATAACGGGAGACCAAGAGAAAGGCGCTGCAATGTTTCCAGAACCAAACAAGAATCTGCTAATCACCTCAGCATTGATATTATTGGTTGCCCCAGATGTTCCGTAAGAAGCTGGCATCTGCGCAAACAAGTTAAAAGTAGATATAATAGCGATGAAGAGTAAAATCTTCCTCATAAAAGGTGCTTTAAAATTTCTTAACACAAATTTAATGATTTTTCTAGTAAGAATTGAAAAAAAAAAGCTCTGACAACTAAATTGCAAGAGCTTTTTAAGAGGTCTCGAGCGGATTCGAACCGCTGTACACGGTTTTGCAGACCGCTGCCTAGCCACTCGGCCACGAGACCATTTAGGTCGGCAAACATAAGGAATTTTGCCTTTTTATTGCACGTCGTCTAAGGGCTTTTCAAAAAATTCTGTCACAACAACCTTATCAACATTGCCATCAATAGGTGGGTTTAGCTTAGCCACACTCACCTCCATAGAAACAATTTCTGGATGATTGTCAGCTAATTTAGCTATGATTCTTTGCGCTACATGCTCTAAAAGCTTGGAGCGAATTGCCATCTCTTCTGTTACTGTTTTGTTAACAGCAACATAATCTACCGTTTGTGTTAAATCATCACTCATAGCTGCTTCAGACAAACAAGATTCTAGCACAACACTCACCTCATAATCTGAGCCTATTATTGCTTCTTCTTGCATGCAACCATGGTGTGCGTATAGTTTAATTCCAGAAACAGTAATGACTCCCATTATTTTTGAATCTTATCTATAGCGGTTTGAATTCGGACTAACACTTCTTCCTTTCCTAAAAGCGCTGAGATTTGAAACATAGATGGCCCCATGCCTAAACCTGTTACTGCCACTCGAAAGTTCGGCAATACTGCGCCAAAACCAAGTTCTTTTTCAGCTAAAAACGCTTTGAATGATGCTTCAATTTTTTCTGCAGAAAAATCATCAATTTCATCTAGTATAGAAAATAATTCTTGCATGGTTGACGGGGTTTGATTCTTCCATTTTTTTCGCACTGTTTTTTCGTCATAAGAATGTGGAGCTGAAAAGAAAAACTGGCTTTGTTCCCATATATCTTTAGGGAAAGTTGCACGTTCTTTCATCAGCTCGCATACAGCTGATAAATACGATTTGTCTATGTCTTTGCTCTTAGCAAAAGGAACTACTAAGCCGGACAACTCCTCTCCTGTTTTCGCTCTTAAATATTGCTGATTAAACCAATTTGTTTTATCAAAATCAAACTTAGCGCCCGCCTTCCCTACTCTATCTAAAGAAAATACTTCTATAAGCTCGTCCATAGAAAACAGCTCCTGTGGAGTGCCTGGATTCCAGCCTAAAAAGGCCAACATATTAGTGAATGCATCCGCAAAATATCCGCCCTCCCTATATCCTGAGGAAACCTCATTTGTTTCAGGGTTCACCCACTCCGTTGGAAATACAGGGAAGCCTAAACGATCACCGTCACGTTTACTCAGCTTTCCGTTTCCATCTGGTTTCAAAATCAAAGGTAAGTGCGCAAATTGCGGCATGGACCACCCTAAAAATTTATACAACAATACATGTAATGGGGCGGATGGAAGCCACTCCTCTCCTCTAATAACATGTGTGATTTTCATCAAATAGTCATCTACCACGTTGGCTAGATGGTAGGTTGGCATTCCGTCTGATTTAAAGATTACCTTGTCATCCAAGTTATTGGTGTTCACTACAACCCAACCGCGAATCATATCATTGATTTTCACCTCTTCGTTTCGAGGCATTTTAATACGGATAACGTATGATTCTCCCGCCTCAATTCTTGTCTTCACTTCGTCTTCAGAAAGAGAAAGTGAATTCTTCATTGAAGAACGCGTAACTTGGTTGTATTGCGGAGAGGGAACGCCCGCGCTCTTCATGCGTTCACGCATTTCTTCTAATTCTTCCGAGGTGTCAAAAGCGTAATAAGCATGACCTGAGTTGATCAAATGATCAGCGTATTGACGATACATTTCTTTGCGCTCAGACTGACGATAAGGCCCAAGCTCTCCACCTACTCCAACACCTTCGTCAACCTTGATATTACACCAGTTTAAAGCGTCCACAATATAATCCTCTGCTCCTGGAACATAACGAGTTTGATCGGTGTCTTCCACCCGCAGCAAGAAATCTCCACCATGCTTTTTGGCAAACAAGTAGTTATATAAAGCCGTACGCACACCGCCCATATGCAGTGGCCCTGTTGGGCTAGGCGCAAAACGAACTCTTACTTTCTCCATCCTTCTGGTTTTTAGGGAGGCAAAGATACGCTTTCTTCTAAAAACGCCTTGATTTTGATGGCGGTAAAAATCATACCTTTGTAGAATGGGAAGGGAAAACGAATTGATGCAAAAATTAGAGACCTTCATTAGCAAGCATTATAAAAACTTGTTGCTGAAAGGGGTTATCTATTTTATCCCCTCTTCTCTCTTGTTTTTCTTGTTTATTTCAGTCGCTGAACATTTTGGAAATTTTGGCACAACAATCCGAACCATTCTCTTTTGGAGTTTTATTAGCCTTACCCTTTTCGTTTTATGGAAGTGGATTATTGTCCCACTCAAAGGCTTATACCGCATTGGAGACACGCTTTCACAAGAAGAAGCTGCTAAAATCATTGGCACACATTTTAAAGAAGTAGAGGATAAACTCCTAAACCTTTTGCAACTTTCTAGTTTAAGTGATTCGGAAAATGAGCTGATCAATGCAAGTATTCAGCAAAAATCGAAACAATTAAGCCTTATC
>CAXDKI010000008.1:0-11189 GCA_963990215.1 uncultured Flavobacteriales bacterium
TTGATTTGGTGAATATCCTTGGTTTGTTTTGATACGGTTCTTTTATACAACATGGTGCAAATTTCTCCCAATCACCTTTAGTATACCAATGTGTTCTCACTTTTTCAAAAGCATCTGCCTGTTGGCTTTTAGGAACATTTTGCTCGTATAAAGACAGCATTCCAGAGAATAAATCTTGATCTAAATCCTTATTGTAATCTTTGAAGTGAGAACGAGCTATGTCTTTCAAATCGTTAATAGCCAACCTTCTTTCTTTTGCATCTTCTGGTAAGTTTTTTATTCTGTCTTCAACTTGGTATAAGAAGTAAAACACTCCAGGACCTTGGAAAACAGCTTCATTTAAAAAAATACGGTTTACATTTATTTTTTGATTATCATAATAAGCATCAGCTATCATATTTAAGGCATCGCCATATTTTTCAGTACGAGTCTCATCAGCATTTACCCAAGTAGTAAACTCGTCTTCTAGCGCTTTCTTTTTATCGTACACCTTCATTCTTCTCAATCCTTGTGATTGCCCAATGAAGTACTTCCAGTAGTTTGCAGTACTAGCGTATTTTGAAGCGTATTGAATACGTACTTTTTCTTTTGCATCCATATGTTCACGCATGATAGATAGTTTCTTGTCGCGAATATTTACAATTGTTGGATTCTTTTGATCTATCGCTTGTTGGATTCCGTAAGAAGTCAAATATCTATCAGTAGACCCAGGGAATCCCATAACCATAGCATAATCACCCTCTTGCACACCATCCAAAGAAACAGGGAAGTGGTGTTTAGGCTTTAATGGAATGTTTTCCTCGCTGTATTCTGCTGGTGTTCCGTCAGGAGCTGTGTAAACACGTAAAAGCGCGAAGTCTCCTGTGTGTCTTGGCCACATCCAGTTATCTGTGTCACCACCATATTTCCCTATAGATGAAGGAGGAGCGCCAACCAAACGAATATCAGTAAATGTTTCGTAAACCACCAAGTAAAAGTCATTTCCTCCAAAGAAAGACTTTACACGAGCGTTATAGTGTGTGTCTGTTGTTGCTTCGGCAACTATTTCTGCAGAAAGCTTGCTAATAACATCTTTTCTCTCTTCTTCACTTACTGTGTCCAAAGCGGCATTCACCCTAGCTGTCATGTCTTCCATCCTTACCAAGAAAGAAACAGAAAGCCCTTCGTTAGGCAGCTCTTCGCTTTTATTCATGGCCCAAAATCCATCTGTTAAGTAATCTTTACTTACAGTACTATGTGATTGGATTTGCCCAAAAGCACAGTGGTGATTTGTTAAAACTAAACCTTGGTCAGAAATAATTTCTGCAGTACAAAAGCCACCCAAAGAAACTACCGCATCTTTTAAAGAGGAGTTGTTGATGCTGTAAATATCCTCAGCGGTTAATTGCAGCCCTAACTCTTGCATTTCAGTCTCATTGCTTGAAAGCAACAACGGGAGCCACATCCCTTCATCAGCCTTTGCTGTGAAAAATCCTAAAACCATTGCTAGAGCAACAGTGCTAACCTTCTTAAACATAATATGTAATTTTAGATTGAAACCTATTCTTTGCAAAGAAAGAAAAAATCAACGAACTGCCGCAGCTAATTGACGGTTTTTAATCCCTTGTTCAATCCCGTCCCAAAGTGCAATTCTGGCTTTTAAAGAATTGATAGCCACTTGTTTTGCTGCCCCCCACTTTCTTTCGTCTTCTCCGCATAATTCTTCGATCATTTGCATAGCCATAGGCGAGTGTGTTTCCTCATCTAAATGCACATGTCGGTCTAAGTAATAGTGAAAGGAATCAAGCTTTCCTGGGAAGTTTTTGTCTAAGTCAGCTATAATAGCTCTGAACATGTCAGGGATTAAATCCTCTCGACCAAAAGTGAAAGCTGCAGCAATTTCATGAAGCTCTGCTTTGTGAATAATCTCAAAAGTAGATTTTACAAATTCCAAAGTATAGTCTTCGAGTTGTTCCACATTAAAAGAAATAAGCTCTTTATGAGAATAACCGGCTAACAAACGAGCAATAAGTTGTTTCACTTGAGCAGTATCGGCACCACACTGCTCCATGGCTTCTAAGTACATTTCGTAGTGACTTGCCGGTTCTCCTTGCATATTCATATCGCTCTCTTCTTCCAGCACAATTTCATTGATAAGACGTCGTGTCTTTGGGCTTCCGATAGGCATCCAAGGCGCATTCGTGCTTGTTAATCCAAACTGTAGCGCTTTGAGCAAAGCCATGAAATCCCAAACCGCAAAAACATGTTGTTCCATCAATACTTTTAAGTCATCGATATGGCGTAATTGTTGATATACGGGATGCTGAAGCAGTAACTTCCTAAAAGGAGCAATGGAGTCTTTTATGTTTTGAATGTGTGGGTTCATTTCTTCTTGTAAATTGGAACGGTAGAACAGGCTTCGCCAAACATAATACTTTTAGCAACCCCACTAAGTTTCTGGGTTAAGCAGATGTAAGCATGTTCGGGAACAGGCTTATTGCTGCATCCTTTTATAATGACGCGCTCGTCTTCAAATTCATGAATATTTAAATTAGCAATAGCTTCTTCAAATAAGATACTTTCTAGCTGTATTAAGCCTCCTTGAACTACTTTGGTAGCAAATGGAGCAAGCGCATTACAAACAAGCATGTATGCCCAAATAGGAATGACAGCATCAGCTGTACAACCAATTGCTACATATTGGCTTTGGTATTGAGACCATTCATGCGATTTGACAAACGCTCTAAAGTCTTTTTCTTTTAATATAATTTCTTCAAAAAGATGATTTTTCATATCAAAAAAGCATCGCGCACCTTCTTGGTAGTAATCCTCTAGGTTAAGCGTGATCAAACCGCTATTGGCTACTTTATTTATGATGATATCTTCACTCATTACAACATCCCTAATTCTAGCTTGGCTTCTTCGCTCATCATATCTTTAGTCCAAGGAGGATCAAAAGTGATGTTTACTTTTACATTCCGAACCTCTTCAATAATTTTCACTTTTTCTTCCACTTCAACAGGAAGTGTTTCGGCCACTGGGCAGTTTGGAGAGGTTAATGTCATTTCAATTTCCACATCGCCTTCATCACTTACTTGAATATCATAAATAAGCCCAAGCTCATAAATATTTACAGGCACTTCTGGGTCGTAAATTTGGCAGATTTTCTCAACTGCCTTTCCCCCGACTTCTTGCATTTGCTTTTCTGTTAACATGCGTTTGTGGTTTTAGATTGAAACGCTAAAGCGTACAACTTCATTTGCTTTACCATACTCAACAAACCATTGGCACGAGTAGGAGAAAGCTGTTCTTTCAATCCTATTTGATCTATAAAATCGGTATTAGCATCTACAATGTTATGGGGCTGTTGATTGGAAAATGTACGCACTAACAAAGCGATTATTCCTTTTGTCATGATGGCATCGCTATCAGCAGTGTAAATCACATTTCCATTTTGAAATTCGGCATGTAGCCATACTTGTGATTGACACCCTTTGATGATGTGTTCTTCTGTTTTGTATTGCTCATCAATTAATGGCAGGGCTTTTCCTAGCTCAATAATATGCTCATACTTTTCCATCCATTCTTCGAACATATCGAATTCTTCAATGATGTCATATTGTATGTTTTGAATACTTGCCATTAACTCAACATTGATTTTGCTTTTTTCACTCCTTCTACCAGTCTGTCAACATCGTCTTTTGTGTTGTAAATAGCAAGTGAGGCGCGAACAGTTCCAGGAATGCAGAACGCATCCATAACTGGTTGCGCACAGTGGTGCCCAGTTCGAACAGCAACACCAAGCTTATCTAAAATCATTCCAATATCGTAAGGATGTAGGTTGTTAATAATGAAAGAGATGACCCCTGCTTTTTCTGGAGCATTTCCAATAAGCCTAAAACCATTTATTTCGCTTAATCTTTCGGTAGTATACTTTAATAAATTGCTTTCATATTTAGCGATATTTTCTAGACCTGTTTCATTCAGCCAATCAATAGCTGCTTTGAAAGCGATACCACCAGCAATATTAGGTGTTCCAGCTTCAAATTTATGAGGTAAATCGGCATAAGTAGTTTTTTCGAAACTAACTGTTGCAATCATTTCTCCTCCTCCTTGGTATGGTGGTATTTTATTCAACCATACTTCCTTACCATACAAGGCACCAATTCCTGTTGGCGCATACATTTTATGTCCAGAGATACAATAGAAATCAGCATCTAATTCTTGAACATCAATACTTATATGTGGTGCGGCTTGTGCTCCATCAATCAAAACAGCAGCACCTACTCGATGCGATGCATCAATCATTTCTTTTATGGGGTTGATTGTTCCCAAAGCATTAGAAATATGGTTTATTGCCACCATCTTTGTTTTTTCCGAAAGTAATGAATGAAAAACGTCCATTTTCAAAACTCCGTTTTCATCCATAGGGATGATTTGTAGTTTAGCACCCGTTGCATCACAAGCCATTTGCCAAGGCACAATGTTAGAGTGATGCTCCATTGCAGATATAATGACCTCGTCGCCTGTATTAAGTAAAGAGCGAAAGCCATGAGCAACTAAATTGATAGCTTCTGTTATCCCTCTTGTAAAAATGATTTCGTGCGTGTGTTTTGCGTTAAGGTGCTTTTGAATACAAGTCCGAGACGCCTCATAAGCATCGGTAGCTAGTTGACTTAAATAATGAACTCCTCTATGAATATTACTGTTTTGCTCAGCGTAGTATTGTTGTATAGCATCAATAACTACTTGTGGCTTTTGGGTAGTAGCACCATTATCAAGATACACTAACGGATATCCATGCACCTCTTGATGAAGCGCAGGGAACTGTGCGCGTATGTTGTCTATGTTTAGCACTACAGTTCGATATCTAATTTAACACCTAGCTTTTTAGCAATGATGCGGTTAAGTTTGTTTTTGAGTTCAGGGATTTTGATGTTTTCCAAAACATCATTTGCAAAAGCATACATTAACATAGCCTGCGCTTCCTTTTTAGGAATCCCCCTAGATCGTAAGTAAAAAAGCGCATCCTCATCCAATTGTCCGATAGTGCAACCGTGACTACACGCTACATCATCCGCGTAGATTTCTAGCTGTGGTTTTGTGTCAATGGACGCATCGTCCGTCATCAATAAATTATTGTTTGCTTGAAAGGCATTGGTTTTTTGCGCATCAGGGCGGACCATTACTTTTCCGTTAAAAATACCTTTTGCATTTGCATCAAAGATGCCCTTGTACAGTTCGTTGCTGTTACAATTTGGCACGGCATGATCCACAAAAGTATGGTGATCTACCAATTGGTCTTCTCCAATAAGCGTAACACCATTCATATTACTTTCAGCATGCTCTCCTGTTAAACAGAAGCTCAAATTGTTTCTAGTAAACTTTCCGCCAAAACTAAATGTATCGATGGTGCAATTGCTCGTTTTTGCTTGTTTGGCCCAAGTATTGTCAATCAAGCTGCAATTAAGCGTGTTGTTTTGAATTTTATAGAAGTCTACAATAGCGTTTGCATCTGCTACGATTTCTGTAACCGCATTCGTAAATACAAAACTATCATCAAAATTTTGATGGCGCTCTGTTATTTGCACTTGTGCATTTTCTTCAACAACAATTAACGCACGCGTTTGCAAGAATAAATCTTGTTGCACATTACTCGATGCGTATATGACTTGTATAGGTTTGTCTACAACTACATTTTTAGGCACATATACAAAAGCGCCTTCTTGAGCCAATGCGGTGTTGATGGCTACTAAAGCGTCTGTTTTTTGTGCCAAGCAGCTGTTCCAATACTTTTCTAGGACATCTTGACGATTGTTGTGCTTGAGTGATCCCACAACAAAAGTTCCTTCTGTTGTGGTTGAAAGCTCTTTAGATAAAACACCATTAACAAATACTAAAAAATAAGAATCGGTATCGGTTAAAACAAATTCTTCTAATTGCTCTTTGTTAATACTTCCGTCCGTATTTTCAAAGGCGTAATCTCTTTTAGTAAGAGGTAAAAGGTTGGTGTATTTCCACTCTTCATCCTTAACAGTTGGGAAACCATCCGTATCAAATTGTTGGATGTGTTTTTCGCGTATAGATTTGAAAGGCAAACCATTTTTTACCGAATCTTTAAACGCTTGTATGAGTTGTTCTTTTAACACTGCTCCGCCTCTTTGATAATCCAATCGTATCCTTTTTCTTCTAGCTCATGGGCTAATTCTTTGGTGCCAGACTTCACAATTCTTCCGTCATACAAAACATGCACAAAATCAGGAATAATGTAATCTAATAAGCGCTGGTAGTGTGTAATAAT
The DNA here is from genome assembly GCA_963990215.1 of uncultured Flavobacteriales bacterium. GTDB lineage: Bacteria > Bacteroidota > Bacteroidia > Flavobacteriales > UBA7312 > UBA7312. Next base: position 6,281 of record CAXDKI010000008.1, read on the forward strand.
AATAGTAGCATTTTCTTCACTTCTTAACTTATTAACGCCATTGGCAACAATGCGAAGCGCATCAATATCTAAGCCAGAGTCCGTTTCATCTAAAATAGCGAGTTTTGGCTCCAACATAGCCATTTGAAAAACTTCATTTCGCTTTTTTTCTCCTCCGGAAAAGCCCTGGTTTAAGGAACGGCTCAAATAACCTTTTTTAATCTCGAGCAACTCCATCTTTTCGCGCATCATTTTCAACAAATCTCCTGCAGGCATAGGCTCTAGCCCTTGTGCTTTGCGTGATTCATTCAAAGATGTTTTGATGAAGTTAGATACTGAAACTCCAGGAATTTCAATAGGATATTGAAAAGATAAGAAGATTCCTTTGTGTGCCCTCTCTTCTGGGTCAAGCTCTAGGATGTCATCTCCTTCAAAACTAATGCTCCCCCCTTCTACTTCGTAATCTTCTCTTCCTGCAATAACAGATGAAAGTGTGCTTTTCCCAGATCCGTTAGGCCCCATAATGGCGTGCACTTCTCCAGCGTTTACTTCTAGGTTAATACCTTTCAAAATTTGGCTTTCTTCAACCCCTGCTTTTAAATCTTTTATGCTTAACATTCGTTAATGTATAATTAGTCGTTTAACCTACGCTACCTTCTAAACTGATAGCTAACAATTTTTGCGCCTCTACCGCGAATTCCATAGGCAATTGATTAAGAACATCTTTACAATATCCGTTAACGATTAGCGCAATTGCTTCTTCTGTTCCAATTCCTCTTTGGTTGCAATAAAATATTTGATCTTCTCCAATTTTAGAAGTAGTTGCTTCGTGCTCTACCTTGGCAGATTTGTTCTTTACTTCGATATAAGGGAAGGTGTGCGATCCACATTTATCGCCCATAAGTAAGGAGTCACATTGAGAGAAGTTTCTTGCATTTTCTGCTCCCTTCATTATTTTTACTAGACCTCTGTAACTTCCCTCACTTTTTCCAGCGCAAATTCCTTTTGAAATTATGGTGCTCTTAGAGTTTTTTCCCAAGTGAATCATTTTAGTTCCTGTGTCGGCTTGTTGGTAGTTGTTCGTGACAGCTACAGAATAAAACTCTCCAATAGAGCTATCGCCTTTTAGAATACAAGAAGGATATTTCCAAGTAACTGCCGACCCTGTTTCTACCTGAGTCCATGAGATTTTAGCTCGATCATGGCAGATTCCTCTTTTCGTCACAAAGTTGAAAACCCCTCCTTTTCCTTCAGAATCTCCAGGGTACCAATTTTGTACGGTAGAATATTTGATTTCAGCATCATCCATGGCAATAAGCTCAACTACAGCTGCGTGTAGTTGGTTTTCATCACGCATAGGTGCAGTACACCCTTCTAAATAACTCACATAACTGCCTTCATCAGCAATAAGCAGCGTGCGCTCAAACTGTCCCGTTCCGGCCTCATTTATACGGAAGTATGTTGAGAGCTCCATTGGGCACTTAACTCCTTTTGGGATGTAGCAAAAAGAACCGTCTGTAAATACTGCTGAATTGAGTGCAGAAAAGAAATTATCTGTAGTAGGAACCACAGTTCCAATATATTTTTTTACTAAATCTGGGTGCTCTTGAACAGCTTCGCTAATAGAGCAGAATATGATTCCTAATTCAGCCAATTTATCTTTAAAACTCGTGGCTACAGAAACACTATCCATCACAAAATCTACCGCTACTCCTGCTAGTCTCTTTTGTTCATCTAAAGAAATACCGAGCTTGTCAAAAGTATTCTTCATCTCAGGATCTAAATCATCCAAGCTGTCCAATTTTTTCTTCTGCTTTGGAGCAGCATAATAGATGATGTCCTGATAGTTAGGTTTTTCGTAATTGATGTTCGCCCAATCTGGTTCATCCATTTTTTCCCATGATTGAAAGGCTTTTAAACGATACTCCAATAACCATTCCGGTTCATTCTTCTTCTGAGAAATGATGCGAATCACATCTTCATTAAGCCCTTTAGGAATTTTATCACTTTCAACATTAGTGGTAAAACCGTATTTATATTCCGCAGCCGTTACTTCTTCTAATATTTTATCTTCTTCTATCACTGTTTAATCTTAAAGTTATACTGCGAAACTTTCTCCACATCCGCAGGTACGCGAAGCATTTGGGTTGTTGAATACAAACCCCTTTCCGTTAAGGCCTCCTGAATATTCCAAAGTAGTTCCAATCAAGTATAGGAAGCTTTTTTTATTGACAAGAATTTTTATGCCATTATCTTCAAATAACTTATCATCTTCTCTTTCTTCAGCATCAAACCCTAGATCATACGATAAACCAGAGCATCCTCCGCTTGTTACACCTACACGCACAAAATCAGTGTATTGATACCCCTCCTCCTTCATGAGAGAAAGCAGTTTTGTTTTCGCTTCTTCGCTTACTTGAATCATATCGTTAATAATTAGGGTCAATTTATTTCGGCCTACAAAAATACGAAATAATTACCGTTTTCGTCTCTAAAAATCAGTGCTAAATATGTCTTAGAAATGCTGTATTTTTGCTGTATGAGTATCTTAGAAGAAAAACAGCCCAAAAGAACACCTCTATCCGAATTAGGAGAGTTTGGTTTAATAGAGCACTTAACAGCCGATTTTGAATCGAAAAATAGCAGCACTATTTATGCTGTAGGAGACGATGCCGCAGTAATTGATGTTGGCGAAAAATTTCAGCTCCTTTCTACCGATATGCTGGTAGAAGGGATTCATTTTGACCTAATCTACACCCCCTTGAAGCATTTAGGATACAAGGCGGTTGCTGTTAATGTGTCTGATATCTGCGCTATGAATGGAGAAGCCAAGCAGATAACAGTATCTATCGCTGTTTCCAATCGTTTTCCTGTAGAGGCTGTAGAAGATCTGTACACAGGAATACGTTTAGCATGTGCTAAATACCGGGTAGATTTAGTTGGAGGAGACACAACTTCTTCGCAATCTGGACTTGTAATCAGCGTTTCTGTTTTAGGAGAGGTGGCAAAAGAGGATGTGGTTTATAGAAAAGGAGCAGAAGAGCACGACTTGTTAGTTGCTTCTGGAGATTTAGGTAGCGCATATTTAGGGTTGCAGGTCCTTTCTAGAGAAAAGCAAGTTTTTGATGCAAATCCAAACATGCAGCCTGATCTAGAGGGAAAGGATTATATCTTAGAAAGGCAATTAAAACCTGAGGCTAGAGTAGATGTTGTTAAAATTCTAAAAGAGTATAACATAAAACCCACTTCTATGATTGATGTTTCGGATGGCCTATCATCAGAAGTATTGCATTTATGTAAAAAATCGGATGTTGGCTGCAGTGTTTACGAAGACAAGCTTCCAATTGATTTTACAGCTATTTCTACTGCTGACGAACTCAATCTTTCTCCGTCTACATGTGCTCTAAACGGCGGGGAGGATTACGAGCTTTTGTTTACCATCAAACAATCTGATTACGACAAACTGAAAGAGGACCCTGACTTTACAGTAATCGGATATATCACAGACAAAAGTTTGGGCGCTAATATTGTAGTCAAAGACGGCACTGTTAAAGAACTTGTGGCGCAAGGCTGGAGTGCTATTACTTAGTTTGATTGCGTAATTGGTTGGTTTGCATTATGCAACCATTAAAGTGATTGTTAGTTTCTGTAACGCAAAAAAAGGTGGGGTATTGCTAACCCAAAAGAATTCGGAAACAAAAAGCTATGTGGTTAAGCAGGGTTTAGTAGAATTCCAAAAAGGAATTTACTTCATTAAAGGAGATAGTGATGGAATTATTGAATAGCATCGAATGGTAATTATTGAATAATAAAAAAGTTAGTCGACCCCCCTTTTATTTATAGTTTGCTTTTTGCCCAGCTGTGATAATTGATAACATCAGCGTCATCAGCATCATCAGCGTTCATGCTGTCAATCAATTGTGTTATTTTTTCAGTTAGCTCTTGATTTGATTTAATTGAAGGGGTGTACACTAATTCTGACACAACATCCATCAACAAGACTTCTCTGCTAAATTGCTCTTTCGCAAAAAGGTCAGTGTAATCTTTTTTAATTTGTTTAATGCGTTTTTCCAAGAGGTCAAAATCTCCTAGCTCATAACGAATGATTACTTCAGCCATCATGATTTTAGCTTGAAAGGATCGGCCAATCTTTAAAAAGTCTTCATGTAGGCATAATCTAGACAGGTGTTTTGCAGATTGTTTTATCTTCCCAGTGTCAAACAGTAATAAACACAAATTGAGATAAATAAATACAGTGTAAGTTGGGAGTTGCTTGATGTAATCATTTCTCTTAGCTTCCTCCAATATGTCGATTGCTTTCTCTTTATCTAATACGGAGTAGTTAATAACTAGCGAGTTGTAATAATAGAATAAGAACTTATCTCGTAAAAACCCGCCATATTCATTCATGGCAACATTTAGCTTCTCTGTGTACGCGAGTGATTCCTCCAATTTTTTGTTTTTAAACAAGCTGTTTACAAGGTAGGTGTGCATTTGAAGCTTGATTTCGTGCGTACTTTTATTAAACACCTTTTTCTTTATAAATACATCAAGCATATGGAGCAAATATTCCTCTAGAGCAACATAGTCGTGCTTCTGTAACAGAACACGACTTACTGCTTGATATATTTTGATGCGCAACTTGTCGCTTATTTCTAGGTTTTCAGTTTGGGTGTATTCTTTTACTGTTTTTTCCAGTAAGTTGATAATAGCAGCATTTTTTCCTGAAAAGTTTTGTGCAGATCGAATTCTAAACATAACAGCAGCAAGCACATCATCTATTTCATGAATTCTTCGCTAACGTTCATTGTTTGTTTTCTTTTTTTCAATGTAGTCCTCTACATCAATCGAAATCATATCATGAGAAAGCTTAATCAGTTCGTTATAAATAAGACTAAGCAATTCATATGCCTCTATTTGTTCCGCTTTT
>CAXDKI010000009.1:0-11182 GCA_963990215.1 uncultured Flavobacteriales bacterium
AATATGTCAACTCTCCAGAGAGCGACATTTATCACAAAAGCAAAATATTATACGGTATTTATTTTGCAAAATCAGCTATTGTTAAAGAGGACTGTTGCTATTTAGTGGAGGGTTATACCGATGTTATTTCCATGCATCAATCAGGAGTAGAAAATGTGGTCGCTTCTTCCGGAACCGCTCTGAGTGTTGAACAGATAAAGCTGATTAGTCGATACACTAAAAATATCCATATTTTATTTGATGGAGATACTGCAGGAATAAAGGCTTCTTTTAGAGGTGTCGATTTAATATTAGCAGAAGGTATGAATGTAAAAGTTGTACTTTTCCCTGACGGAGAAGATCCGGACAGTTATGCCAAAAAAGTAACTAGTGATGAATTGAAAAAATTCATTCAGAATGAAGCAAAAGATTTTCTTTCTTTTAAAACACAACTACTGCAAGAGGAAACTAAAAATGACCCAACTAAAAAAGCTGCTTTAATCAAAGAAATTATACGCTCAGTTGCTATCATTCCTGACCATATTACACGTGCTGTTTTTATTAAAGATTGCAGTAAAACACTTCAGATTTCGGAAACTATTTTGACACAAGAAGTAGCGCGATTAAAAAGACAAAAAAATAGTAGCGAACAAGCAAACGAATACACTCCAAAGCAACCTATAAAAGCGCCTTCTCAAAAGAAAGTTGACTTCAACAAATCTAATTATCAAGAATGGGAAATTATTCGCTTTTTGCTCTGCTATGGCGATAAAGAAATCGTCTTTTTTGAAGAGGTTGAGGAAGTTTCAGAAGCAGGAAATAACAAAATTAAAGTAGAAAAACACCCTTTATTAGTGGCTCAATTTATTTTGGAAGAAATCTCTGGAGAAATACAATTTGATCATTCGGTTTATGCTGAAATCCTAAGTGAATACATGACTTTCATCAATAAAGAAGAACTGCCTAGTCCAAGTCATTTTGTTCAACACAGCAAGCCCGCTATTTCGCAAGCAGCTATTGATGTAATGTCTAGCAGATATGAGCTTAGTGAAAACTGGAAAAAGCACGGAATCTATACCGACACTGAAGATGTACATTTGCGATTAGCAGTAGAAACGGCCGTGTATTCTTTGAAAGTGAAAAAAATTGAACAGCTGATCAAATCTGCACAAGATGAAATGAAATCTCCTGACGTAGAAACACAAAATCAAGCCCTCGAAAAAATGAGCAAACTTCTACTTTTAAAAAAAATGATTTCAGAAAAACTAGGACGAATAGTCTTACGCTAGCTTCGAATATCTTTTAAGCGCAATTGTAAATTTACATTTCCATTCCACTCGTTTTCTTCAAGCGCATATGCAATATCAAATTGCTGTCCATCTTTGATGAGCTCAAACTCATCCGCCATTCCAAAACCAATACAATCTAAAAACTGAGATCGATTTGCATCCGTCACGCTTAGTTTTAAGTGAGTTTGCTCTTGCCCTATCTTTCGCCCATAACCTGTGTCAACCACTTGCTTGCTCATGAAAATAGGCGACATGTTTCCAGGCCCAAAAGGAGCCATTTGCCTCAAGATTCTATATAATTTATGGTCAATTTCCGCTAAGCTTAACGCTGCATCAATACTGACCTGCGGAATAAGCATATCCTCTTGAATAGTATCAGAAACAACCGATTCAAACTTTGCAGTAAATGCTTCCAGTTTTTCTTTTTTAAGCGTAAGTCCTGCCGCATATTTATGTCCGCCAAACTGCTCCACATATTCTGAACAAGCATCAATTGCATCATACACATCAAATCCTTTAACAGAACGAGCCGAACCTGCTAACTTTCCGTTGTTTTCGGTAAGCACTATAGTAGGTCTGTAATGTGATTCTATTAAACGAGAGGCAACAATTCCTACCACACCTTTATGCCAGTCAGGATGAAAAACAACCGTGCTCTTTGCATCAGTAACGATCATTTTCAATGCCTCTTCTGTAATGATCTGATCGAGTTCTCTTCTCTTTAGATTATGTTGATTTAACGCTTGCGCTTTTGCTCTTGCTAATTCTATATCTTCTTGCACCAACAACTCTATAGCTGTTTCTGCGTGTTCAATTCTTCCAGCAGCATTTATACGCGGTGCTAAACCAAAAATCACATCCGAAATAGTAAATGATTTATCTCTGTCGCTAACCTCCATCAATGCTTTCAAACCAATCCTTGGATTCGTATTAAGTTGTTGCAATCCGTAGTGTGCCAACACTCTGTTTTCTCCAGTTATAGGCACAATATCGGCCGCAATACTCACAACCAACAAGTCTAAATATGGGATAACTTTCTCGAAAGGAATTTTAGATTTTTGACAATAAGCCTGAATCAATTTAAACCCTACACCGCAACCTGAAAGTTCTTTATATGGATACAAACAGTCACTTTGTTTTGGGTCTAAAACAGCTATTGCTTTTGGTACAGAATCTCCCGGACGGTGATGATCGCAAATGATAAAATCTATCCCTTTTTCACTTGCATAATCTACTTTATCGACAGCTTTTATACCACAATCCAATGCAATGATGAGCGAAAATTGATTGTTCGCTGCATAATCCACTCCTTGGAAAGAAACACCATATCCTTCGTTATACCTATCTGGAATGTAATACTCCACTTTTTCGTGAATAGACTTAATGAAGGAATACATCAAAGAAACTGCAGTTGTTCCGTCAACATCATAATCTCCATACACCAATATATTTTCATCTTGCTGAATCGCTGTACTCAAACGAGTAACTGCGAAATCCATATCCTTCATTAAAAATGGGTCATAAAGATGACTTAAATCAGGTCGAAAAAATGTTTTTGCAGTTTCAAAAGTGGTAATGCCTCTTTGCACTAAAAGCTCTGCAACAATTTTTGCTACACCTAAACTTTCTTGAAGCTCTGCAACCAACTGCTCATTTGCTTTTGGCTTTATGTTCCACTGTTTTTTCATTCTTATTTTTTCATAATGTCCGACTGCGTAAGGATAGAATGCTTGTGAATCAGCTCAAAAAGCTCCGATACCATTTGATTTTCTAAATCACAACTTATTCCCATATCTTGCCTCGTTTTCAATATCTCAAACCACCTTTCTATCTGCAGAATAGTAACGCTGTTTTCTTTTTTAAATCTTCCTATTTCTTGCACTAACTTTGTACGCTCTCCCATCACTTGTAGTAGTCTCATATCTACCTCATCAATCGACTTACGAATTTTTTTCAACTGCGCATTAAAATTTTTGTCCTCAGCTGAAGTTTCACGTAATACTAATGACGAGATTAAATTAGTTAGCTGTTTAGGTGTAATCTGTTGCTCAGCATCACTTAAAGCATTCTGTGGGAAAATATGAGTTTCCACCATTAATCCATCCATGTTTAAATCCAATGCGGTTTGAGCAACTTCTTGAATCATTGCTGTATTACCAGATATATGACTAGGATCGCAAATGATAGGTAATTCTGGACATTTCTTTTTTAACCTGATAGGTATTTCCCATTTTGGTTCGTTACGAAATGCTGATTGCTCTAAGGTAAAAAAACCTCTGTGAATAGCTACTAATTGATTTACTCCTACCTTATTTAAGCGCTCCAAAGCTCCAATCCATAAACTAAGTTCAGGATGCAATGGGTTTTTAACAAATACGGGTATATCTACCCCCTTCAAGGCTTCAGCTATTTCCTGAACATAAAAAGGATTTACAGTGGTACGAGCGCCTAACCATAACACATCAATGCCTGCTTGCATACACTTTTCTACATGTTGTGCATTTGCTACTTCGGTAGCAATTCGAAGTTTTGTTTCTTGCTTTACTACTTTTAGCCATTCCAGTGCTTGTTCACCAATTCCTTCAAAAGAATTTGGTCTTGTGCGTGGCTTCCAAACACCAGCTCTAAACAAATCAGTATCTGATTGTATTGCCTTAGCTGTTGCCAATAATTGTTCTTGACTTTCAGCGCTACAAGGGCCTGCAATTATCCAAGGTTTTTTATGAAAAGGTGTTTTAATATCCATTACCTCTTTCCTTCTAACACTATTACAAATTCTCCTTTTGGATCTTTGTTTTCAAAGTGTGTCAACACTTCTGAAACTGTTCCTCTTACGGTTTCTTCAAACTTTTTTGTAATTTCTCTTGAAACAGAAACCTGCCTATCCTCTCCTATAAATTCAGCGAACTGTTGCAATGTTTTCACCACTCTATACGGCGACTCATAAAAAACCATTGTACGCACTTCTTTAGCTAATAATTTAAGCAGTGTTTGCCTTCCTTTTTTTTGTGGAAGAAAGCCTTCAAAAACAAATTTCTCACATGGCAACCCTGAGTTAACCAAAGCTGGAACAAAAGCTGTTGCCCCAGGGAGACATTCTATTTCAATATTGTTTTTCACACATTCTCTTACGAGCAAAAAACCAGGATCGGAGATGGCCGGTGTTCCTGCATCTGTAATTAGTGTAATCGTTTGTCCTGTTAAAATTTCGTTCACCCATTTTTTCACTGTTTTATGCTCATTATGCATATGATGAGAGTGCATAGGTGTTTCTATTTCAAAATGTTTCAAGAGTTTTGCGCTTATTCTAGTATCTTCCGCTAAAATAAAATCAGAATCTTTCAAAATACGAATCCCTCGAAAAGTCATATCCTCCAAATTTCCGATAGGTGTAGGAACTAAAAACAATTTTGACATATCACAAATTTACATGAAAAACGGATAAAACTCCACTGTTGGAGAAACTCTTATTGTAGGTGCTGGCAACTTCACATAGTTCAACCAACGCTTCACTTTTTTTCCTGTTGGAGTATTCCATTTCTTAAGCAATTGATGCCAATCATAATCTAGTGCAAGGTAGAATTCATTATTTCCTCCTCGCTTGGTATTAGTCGCATCTAAATACTGCGTATCGTCTAAACCAAAACCAAAAGATATTCCCAAATGATGTCCTTTATCTCGAAATGGAAAAAAAGAAACCCAGTAGGTTTGGTTCACATAATCATCCTGATAAGCATGTGGGTGGGGGGGGGCATACGGTTTTTGAGCAGTCCCTAAATCCCAATAATGATTACTTCGCTTGTAATAACTCATCTTAAAATCGATATACTCCATAGCTCCCCAATATCTTTCAGTATAAGGAACAAACGCACCAATTGTTCCTGCACCAAAATCCCAAATACTAAAACCCCAGTAAGGAGCATAGGCATCCTTCATCTCGATGCCAAACTGAACAAAAGAGCCCATAGCTGCTGCATATAAATAAGCGTTTTTTTCTTTTACTCCTGCCCACCGCAAAGACCCCTGAAACATGTCAGCAACTAAAACTCCTCCGAAAAAATGTCCTGCTTTATCTACATTTAAAGCGTACCTTAAATCTGAACCATCATCAAAATGGAAGTCAGTAGCGATATCGCTCCACCACGATTTTTGCACATAAACATAAGAACCTGCTAAAACAGAAGCCGCACTTGAACTAACCAATGCCAATCTACCTTTATTAAGAGAGGTGCTGTCATTTTGGGCTTGTAGCATTGTGGGAAATAAGAAGAAAATAAGAATGTATTGTCTCATCAAAAATGAATAATCAATTGCTTACATTTGTTACAAAGTTAGCAGAATGTTTTTGGAAAACCCTATCAACGGACAAACAAGTTACGGATGCATAGAAGTCATCTGTGGATCTATGTTTTCCGGAAAAACAGAAGAGCTAATTAGAAGGTTAAAAAGAGCGAAAATAGCAGGACAAAAAATCATGATTTTTAAACCGAAAATTGATGTTCGGTATGCTGAAGAAAAGGTTGTTTCACATGACAACAACTCCATCCCATCCACTCCTGTTCCTTCTTCTGGAAATATTTTGTTACTCAGCGAAGAAGCGCAAATCATTGCTATTGATGAAGCGCAGTTTTTTGATGATGAACTAACTCAGGTTTGCAGGCAACTTGCAAAACAAGGTAAACGTGTTATCGTAGCTGGTTTAGACATGGACTATACAGGAAAGCCATTCGGACCTATTCCAAACTTAATGGCAATAGCAGATCATGTTACTAAAGTGCATGCTGTTTGCATGAGTTGTGGTAATCCTGCATTATATTCCCATCGAAAGACGAATGATAATAGCTTGGTTCAACTAGGAGAAAAAGAACAGTATGAACCATTGTGTAGAGCTTGTTTCCACACCAAAGCATGAGTTTAGTACACGAAACCATATTACACATTGATCTATCGAAGCTAAAAAGCAACTTTCATTACTTGCGTAGTCAACTTTTTAAAGAAACAGAAGTTATTGCAGTAGTAAAAGCTCATGCTTATGGATTAGGAGATTATGAAATTGCAGCTTTTTTAGAAACATTAGGCGTGCAATATTTTTGGGTGGCTGATTTTGAAGAAGGAGTGAGCTTAAGAGAGCAAGGAGTTCAAGGAAATATCATTATTGCCAACCCCGGCAGTAAAAGTGTTGAAAAAATCAAATCTTACAACCTAGAACCTGTTATTTATAATTTTCGATTATTGGAATTATACGCCAAGCAAAAAAATTCTTTCAATATTCATCTGAAGTTAAATACAGGCATGAATCGTTATGGATTTAACACCGAGGACTTAAATGATGTATTGATCTTACTTCAAGAGAATCCGCAATTAAAAGTCAAAACTGTTTGCTCGCACTTAGCTGCTTCCGATGAGCTAAAAAAAGACGGCTATACACATTGCCAAATTGAACTTTTTGAACAGCTAACAAGTAAGTTGCAAAACGAATTAAAACATCCTTTCAAAAGGCATATTCTCAACACCAACGGAGTGCTAAGGCATCCTCAACATCAAATGGAAATGATAAGAATGGGGATTGGCTTATATGGTGTTTCTGATGATGAAAATCTCCAGCAAATTTGTCGTTTAGAAAGTGCTATTGCACAAATAAGAAACATTAAAAAAGGTGAAAAAATAGGGTATCGAAATGCTTTTGAAGCACCTCATGACATGCGTATTGCTGTCATTCCTGTTGGCTATGCTGATGGATTGAATAGAAAATTAGGAGATGGAAAAGGAAAAGTGCTAGTCGATAATAAAGAGTGTGCTATTTTAGGACATGTTAGCATGGATAGCTTTGTTACCGATATTAGTGATACAAATGCTCAAGAAGGAGATATGGTAACTATTTTTAGCGATGATTTCTCTATTCAAAAAATAGCGAATGAACTGAATACTATACCATACGAAATACTAGCTACGATTAACCGAAGAATCAAGCGGATTTACGACTTTCCAACATCATAATCGGAAGAATCAAGGCAAAATAAACCACTCCATATTGCCTTTCTAACATGCTTTCCGACATAAAGCTCATGGCAATCAAAAAAGCAATTGCTAACAGATGGTAGTCTTTATTTTGAATTCCCGTGTTAAGCATAATAAAAAAAAATCCTAGCAAAACCAACAAACATAGTATGCCGGCAGTAGCCCAAGATTGTAAAAACTGATTGTGATAATTGTAATAATGCTTGTAAAATTTATCATACGGACTATATGAATCTTTAATCAGCTTCCATTTGGCGTAATAAGAGTGAATATCTGATTTATTCAAACCTCTTCTTTCGGCTGTTACATACAACCTTTTCATTAGCGAAGTGTCTTGAATTGTTTGGTTAGCTAAAGCGATAACATCAGACTCTTTCAATTGCACTTTGGATTGTATTGCTTGATTCAGAACCTCAAATTCATCACCATTACCATGTCCAATCCATGGAGATTCTTGTATTATCTGTAAGCCGAAACCCCAAATAGCACCTCTTGTATTGCTCTTAAATTCTTGAGAGAAAAGTTGTCCAAGCTCCTTCTGTACAGTATTGAGCCTGATCTTGCTTTGCACATTTTCACTTAGAAAAAGTGATGTGAACCCAATAAATACTATAACAACTATTGGTCTCGCTTTTTTATTTCGACTAAATTCCTGACAAACTTTTACAAAAGCGATAGCTAGCAACACTAATATTTGTATCCTGCTAGACAACAAAAACACCATTAACAGTAAAAACATAAGCGGCAGCGATTTCCATTTTTCAAACTTTCCTAGAAATAATAAGATTATTGCAGTTATGCAATACATGGAAAAATAAGCTGGGTGTTTACCTCCTGCTAATGCCGAATAAAACCAAAATCTGGCATGACCTGTATCAGCATAATTAATGTACGCTTGTCCAATTAATAGACAGGCAGCCATCACTGTTGCTACAATCCAAAAAGAATACAATCTCTTTTTTTGAGATTCACTTAAAGCAACAGACGAAAGTACTACAGGTACAATAATTAAGGGTAATTTCAAAAACAAATCTCTATTTGCTTCGGAAATATATGTGCTGTATGCCACACTGACAAGATGCAATGCATAGAAGAGAACAAAAAGCAAAACCCAAGCAGTACGAACTGCTTTTTTCAACCTTAAAAACAGCTTTCCTTCTGCTAAAAAATTAAGTAATAAAACCACTATTCCTATAGCAAAAGGCAGCCATTTACTCATGAATGGGACAGAAAAACACAGATAGGCTAATGCCCAAAAATAAATTTTCTGATGTATTTCTTGGGAGAACATTACTCCTGATAAGTGCCGTTAAGTATTGTGTTATACGCTTCGTGATCTTTTAAAATCTCAACAGCTTTGTTCACCTCGTCATCATGTTTAAGTGATGCTTCTATACGGCCATTTTGAAAATAATAACGCGTTACTATTTCCCCTTCTATGACTTCACTAATTTGTTCTTTGAAGCGTTCTATATCATTAGTTTTACTAGCTTTCATCTTGGCTTCTAACGCATCTATTTCAGTTTGCAAATCGGATACGTATTTTTCCTTTTTAGCATCTTTTAGCATCCTACTAATTGCTTTTTCGGTACGCGTTTCGTATTCGTATTCTTTACCGCTTAGATAACTGATAAAGTTTTTATACAGTTCATCTTTTACTTCAAAAACTGAAGGACTTGGCAATGTTTCATGCTCTCTATAATACCTGTTGGCAAAATCAAAAATGTGTCTTTTCGACATAATGCTTGCCAGAATGTTACTGTACTTACGAGAATCTAGTGTAATGTCAGGGTTTACCCCTCCGCCATCCCAAACAGAACGGCCATTTAATGTTTTGAATTCTGTTTTCAAAGAATCTGGAATAGAACCCACGCTACCATCATCATTCCTATCAGAGTAATCCAATGCTTGGATACATCTACCGCTAGGGATATAGTATTTAGCAATCGTTACTTTTAATTGAGAGTTGTAGCTCAATTTTCGTGTTTGTTGTACTAATCCTTTCCCGAACGAGCGCTGACCAATCACTACTCCCCTATCTAAATCCTGAATGGCTCCTGAGACAATTTCAGAAGCAGAAGCAGAGCGACTATTGATAAGAACTGCTAAAGGAATATCCTTATCCAATGGCTGGTTTAATGTTTTATATACCTTATCCCAATCTTTTACTTTTCCCTTGGTGCTTACCACTTCAAGGTCTTTATCTACAAACAAATTAGTAGTATTCACTGCTTCATTAAGCAATCCACCGGGGTTTCCTCTTAAGTCAAAAACCAATCCTTTAAGATCATTGTCTTTCGAAAGCTCTTTATAAGCTTCTGTCACTTCTTTACTTACATTTCTAGTAAAAGAAGTCATTTTTATATATCCAATCCCTCCATCCAACATACTATAATAAGGAACACTTTTCACTTTCACCTCTTCTCTTTTCAACTCTACTTCAAACGGTTTCTCAACTCCTTCTCGTTCTATCACAACATTTACCGTTGTGTTTGGTTGACCTTTTAAAACTTTACTGACATCTTCAGTAGATTTTCCTTTTACAGATTTTCCATTTATCTCTAGTATTTTATCTCCCGCTATCAAACCCGCTTTATGCGCAGGGAATCCTTCATAAGGCTCAGAAATGATTACATAATCTTCCCGTTTGGAAATAATGGCGCCAACACCCCCATACTGACCCGTTGTCATGAAACGAAAATCTTCCATTTCCGATTCAGGAATGTAAGTTGTATATGGATCCAATGATTCTAACATAGAATCTATCGCCTTTTTCATCAAATCTCCTGGATCAGTCTGATCTACATAAAAGACATTGAGCTCTCTGTAAAGGGTTGTGAAAATGTCTAGGTTTTTAGATATCTCGAAATAGTTGTCTACAAAACTCATCGAGAAGATAGAGGTAGCAATTACCGATATAACCAATACTAATTTCTTTATCTGTTTCATTTCTTCAATTTCTCTTTTATGGAACAGGGTCATGTCCGTGTCCTCCCCAAGGATGACAAGAACCCATTCTTTTTAATGTGAGCCAACCTCCTTTAAACGGGCCGTATTTTTGAATGGCTTGTAGACCATATTCCGAACAGGTTGGGGTATACCTACAACGAGCAGGCAACATGGGTGAAATCACTCCTTTGTAAATACGAATCAGAAAAATGAATATCCATGCTAACAACCGACTCATAACTCCTTTTGTAAACGCTCTAAAGTTACGCTTATTTTATTGTCTAGGTCTGAAAAATCCCAAAGTTGTGTGTCCAAAAAAATAAACATCATCTGTAACTGTTTTCCTTTTTCAGAAACCATTGATTTTAACACTTGGTTTTGCTGTCTATATGACTCTCTTAGCAAACGTTTCATGTGATTTCGATGAACAGCTTTTGGCAGTTTCTTTTTAGGGACACTCAATGCTATTTGAACAGTTGATTCTGCAGCTTCAATCCATCGCCAAACTACCTTCAAAGGAAACTCGATAAAACTATCACCATCAACAAACAGTTGCTCTATTTGTTGCTTACTCTTTAAACGATCAGATTTAACAAAAGTGTACTTAGACATGAAGTAAAAATAGGGTTTTCTAGAGAATAAAAAAGGGATGTAACACATCCCTTTTAAAACATATAGTAAATGTTGCTATCGCTTATTTACTTTCTTAATGTATTGTTCCAAAGCCATTGTCATAGATGGTGCTTTTGGGTTTGGCGCTCCAATATTTAAGTATAACCCCGCTTCATCTACTGCTTTAGCTGTTGTTGGACCAAAGGCTGCAATACGCGTCTCGTTCTGCTCAAACTCTGGGAAGTTTTGGTACAAACTCTTAATCCCAGATGGGCTGTAAAACACCAAAATATCATAAAACACATTCTCTAATTCTGATAAATCACTACATACCT
>CAXDKI010000010.1:0-10960 GCA_963990215.1 uncultured Flavobacteriales bacterium
ACTTCCATTAAAGATGCAAAATCAAAGTTAGATTTTAAATAAAGAGCAAGATAAGAAATAATTACCTTTGCCTTCGATGAACGAGCAAACTAAAGCGCTAGTAGAAAAAGGAGAAATGCTTCCATTGATGGAGGCTTTTTATACCATACAAGGGGAGGGTTTTCATTCGGGAAAGTCGGCATATTTTCTACGAATTGGTGGTTGCGATGTTGGTTGTCATTGGTGCGATGTAAAGGAGAGTTGGGATTCAGCATTACATCCTCCAACACATATCGAAAAAATGCAAGAAGCTATTACACCTCTTTCGGTTGAAACCGTAGTGGTGACAGGAGGTGAGCCACTGATGTGGAATATGCAGCCATTAACTAACTTGCTACATCAAAAAGGATTACAAGTACATATAGAAACTTCTGGAGCCTATCATTTAAGTGGTTCGTTTGATTGGATTTGTCTTTCTCCTAAAAAGACCATGCCTCCTAAAGTAGAAGTATTGGCTGAGGCAGACGAGCTTAAAGTTATTATTCATAATAAACATGACTTTAAGTGGGCCAAGCAACATGCAGCTCAGGTAAAGGAGAGTTGTTGTCTATACTTACAACCAGAGTGGAGTAAGGTATCTGAAATGATGCAAGAAATTGTGGACTTTGTGAAAGAAAATCCAAAGTGGAGCGTTTCTTTACAAACACACAAATACATGAATATTCCTTAATGAGAATAGCTGTAATCATATGTTTATTTATTCCTACAATCTTGTTGGGTCAAAACCGTAAAAAAGCAGAGAAGGCATATATTAAAGCGGTTGACTTTTATCAGCAAAATGCCGATAAAAAAGCCAAAGATTTAGCCGAGCAAGCACTACGCCAAGATGTTACTTTTATTAAACCCTATTTGTTGTTGGGGCAGCTTTCCGAAAATGAACAAAAGGTAGAAGAGGCAATTGATTTTTACTTGAAGGGATTGGCTGATAATGATCCTAAAAATGCTTGGGGTTATTGGAAGGTTGGAGTGTTAGATTTTCAGCAAGGAAATTATAGTGAAGCACAGATACATTTAGAATATTTTTTAAGCTTTGATAGGCAGTCTGAAAAACACATAAAATCAGCTAACAGCTTGTTAGCAAACTGTGTTTTTGCATTAGAAGCATTACAAAACCCTGTGCCTTTTCAGCCCAAAAATATGGGAGAAGAGATCAATAGCAAATGGGAAGAGTATTTACCTAGTATTTCTGCCGATGGATCCTTATTTGTGTTTACGCGTAGAGGACCTCATCAAGAAAATATTATTTCTGAAGATTTTTATGCCAGCACTTTAAAAGAGAGCGAATGGTGTTTAGCAGAAAATTTAGGGCAAACCTTAAACACTTTTGGAAATGAGGGTGCTCAATGTCTTTCATCTGATGGTAAAATTTTGTTTTTCACGGCTTGCGATAGACAGGATGGTTATGGTCGTTGCGATATTTATGTAAGCTTTTTAGGAGTTCAAGGCTGGAGTCCTGCGCAAAATATTGGTCCTTCGGTTAATAGTCCCCATTGGGAATCGCAACCTAGTATTTCTCCAGATGGAAAAGAGCTTTATTTTGTGAGTAACCGACCAGGAGGACAAGGAAAGATGGATATTTGGAAAAGTATTTTAACACCTCAAGGAAGCTTTGGAAAACCTGTAAATTTAGGTAAGCTCATCAATACAGCTGATGATGAAATGTCGCCATTTGTGCACATGGATAATCAAACGATTTACTTTGCTTCAAAGGGACATATAGGGATGGGTGATTTTGATTTGTTTCTAAGCAGAAGAACACATGCGCAAGATAAATGGACTTATCCTGAAAACTTGGGTTATCCTATCAATACACATGAAATCGAAAATAGTTTGATTGTTGCTTCAGATGGACAAACAGCTTATTTTGCCTCTGATAAATCGGGTTATGGACAAGAAGATATTTTTTGGTTTGAATTGCCAAAGTATGCTCAACCCAATCAAGTGAATGGTTTAGAGTTAGATATTATCAGTCAAGAATCGGGATCTGAAATTATTTTAGAGAATGTGCATTTCGCACATAACTCATATGAACTAGACAGAAGTTCTTTTGAAGAATTGGATAAACTGATTGCTTATTTACACAAGCATCCAGATGTTAATATTGTTATTGAAGGTCATACTGATGATGTAGGGGGCGAAATGGCTAATCAGTTACTTTCTGAAAGTAGAGCCAAAGCAGTATATACATATGTGCTAGATACTTTTATTGAAAAAGGCAGAATCACTTATAAAGGTTACGGTGAAAGTAAACCGCTTGTTTTAAATACAACAGAAGAGGGTAGGGCACAGAACAGGAGAACTTCTTTCCGTATTAAATAGCTTTTCTAATCCTTACTAGTTTTTCTAATAAACTTTCTAATTGATCGAGTGGTAGCATGTTAGCACCATCCGATTTAGCTTCTAAAGGATTTAGATGAGTTTCCAAAAAGATGCCATCAGCACCAGCAGCAATTCCTGCTTTTGCAATTGTTTCTATTAGTTCAGGTTTACCTCCCGTTATACCAGACGATTGGTTGGGTTGCTGCAAGGAATGCGTGATGTCTAAAACCACAGGTGCAAATTTTTGCATAATAGGGATGCCGCGCATATCTACTACCACATCTTGATAGCCAAACATAGTACCTCTGTCTGTTAAAAGCACCTTTTTATTAGCACTATCTTTTATTTTTTGCACTGCAAATTGCATAGCCTCTGCAGATAGAAATTGTCCTTTTTTGATGTTAACTGTTTTCCCTGTTTTTGCTGCTGCAAGGAGTAAATCAGTTTGTCGGCATAGAAAAGCAGGAATCTGTAAAACATCTACATATTTAGCGGCTTCAGCAGCTTCTTCGGCAGTGTGTATATCCGTTAAAGTAGGGATGTTTAAATATCTTCCCACCTTTTGTAGAATAGCTAATGCTTTTTCGTCTCCAATTCCTGTGAAAGAGTCTAAACGGGAACGATTAGCTTTTCGGTACGAACCTTTGAAGATAAAAGGAATCTCTAAACGATGACATACTTTTTGTATGTGCTTGGCAATCTCAAAAGCCATTTTTTCTCCTTCAATAGCGCAAGGACCTGCTATTAAAAAAAAGTTTCGGCTATTGGTGATTTGTATGTTTGGAATGTGAGATAGCATCAGTTTCCTTTCGACAAAAATACTTTTTTAATACCAATACCTATGTGCAGTGCATATATCTCTTCTGGTAAAAAGAGATTGGCTTGGCGTGTGTATAAACGAAATTCGGTTTGTTTAAATTGTATAGCATAGTTTATTTGTATACCTGCTCGTTCAATACCACCAAAGTGATAACCAAAACTCCATTGCCTTTTTTCTCTTTCGTGATGTAGGTTGGCATACATTAGTGGACTAGGGTAAATTCCTAAGCGGTGTTCTGCACCAAAGCTAACAGAACTGAAATGATTATTGTGAAGTTTTTGCTCGAAGTATACTCTTAATAGGATAGGGATTTTCCAGGTGTAACTTTCTTGAATAGGAGCGTTAATTTGTCTTTCTAACGCATCTATTTCGTTCTCTAAAACATCTTGATTAAAGTTGAGCAAGTCGTCAAGAGCAACACCTTCAAAATGATAGGCGGTATCTATGTATAGATTAGTACAGCCCTTGTCCCAGCGAATAAAACCAATGTCACTAGCCGATAATCGAATTAAAATATCTTCTTTTTCTTGTTCGTAATAAAGACCAAGTGCAGCTCCTAAGCCACTATTTTTAAAAATATCGGTAAAAGTAGTATCGGTATAATGTGCTTCTAACGATAAATCGTAATTTATATAACTTCCATTTTCGGCTGTGTAAAAGTCGGCTGTATTTGTTTGTATGCTTGCGAATTGATGCCCTAAAATAGCGGAAGTCCTTAGGTGAAAATGTTCATGAAAACGAAATCCAAAAGTTAGTTCAGAATACCTGTAATAAGAGGTGTTAAAAGGTGCTAAAGAAAGGTTTTCTCCGTTTAATGTTTCGTTTCCGTAAAGCACTAATTGAGCCAGGTTTTTAGTGTATCTACTATATGCTAAGTTTTTGTGGTGTAAGGAAATACTCCATCCTTTTTTATTGGTGTATCTCAAAACATCTTCTCCTTGGAAAAACAAATGATTTTCGGATTCTAATTGTTGAAGCAAATGTGCTTTATGTGAAGTATCCCAAAAACCACTGCTATTCAGTATTGTTTTGCTGTTGAAAGCGGTGTTAAAAAAACCTATTTGTCCTCGATAGCTAAATGACGATTCTTGTGCAAAAATACTTTGAAACCCAAGTAACAGAATAAAAATTAAACGCTTCACTAGTGATTGATGTTTTGGGTGTGGTTAGCAATAAGTGTAAGCTTCATTATGTAGTCCGAAAAAATACGCACATGCTGATCTGTTGGTTCCGTATTAAAAGTAACTTCGAAAAAGATGTTTCTAGCATGGTCAAAAAGACCGTTAGTATTGTTGAACGGAAAGACAATCTCACTTTCCACAGGATTAGTTACACGCCCATTTTCTCCTATAGAGGCAGCTTCAGCAATTGTTTTTTCATCTAAACTTTCCAGTATTTCCATATTCTCATCCAGCAATTGAAGTTTCACATTGGCGCTTAAGGGAAATCCATTTTCTACCAATAGTGTAAAACTACTTTCGCTCATTTCTGCAGGAATGTTAAATTCGAATGTTGTTGTGTCAAGCAACACAATATTTTCAGCTATTAAAGATAAAGGTATGCTTATTTCCATGTCAGCAGATAATCCATGTCCTTTGTACAAAAAGCCCTCTTTGTTGTTTTGGTCAGGATTAAGAATCAACTCATAACCGATATGTATCTGCTTAGGTTGTAGCTCTATCAATTCGTCAATATTAGAATTAATTTGATGTAAATAAAGTATATTGTATGTAGGGTGTACTGGCAAGGTGGAGGATTGCGGATTTTCAATTGCAGGTTCTATATTTATAGCTTCATCAAGCACTGTTCCTGTTAGGTGTATGTTTTGCGAATTATTGTTAGCGCTAATTTCTTCGATTTGAATCCGTGCCGATGCGCCAATGTGGTTTTCGGTGCTTAGCGCTAACTGTAATTGCTCTATGTCAAAACTTCCTTGAAAATTATCGAAGAGATCAATTACTGTACTTTCATTTCCATTAATGGTATCTTCTCCTATATATCCACGAGCAAAAGCCGGTTCAATATCGTGTACACTCAAGGTGAAAAAGATGCTATCCTCTAATGAAATATGTGTCAATACGCCTGATGAGTCAATCCAACCGGTCGAATTGGTATAAATGGTATTTACGGTATCACCATACTTACCTGTTAAATCTAACTGGTAGCCTGAGAAATCAAAGAATAGCTCATCACTAACACTACCACCAACAGGGGCAGGAGGCAATTGCAGGTATAGCTCAAAAGGTACTCCGTTAAGAGTTGCTGATGGTATGCTATATGCAATTTTAATGGTGTCCTGAATAGTAGATGTTCCCAAGACGGAAACTCCTCCGCTGTGTACTAAAGCTTCGGTTAGCCATGCGTTTTCAATATCGAAAGCTACCACGGTATCTTCATGAAATATTTGCTGATCTGGGAAAATAGCAATACCCTCAAAAGGAACAATGTTGCTGACTAAAATATCAGCTGTTAAGGCGTCTTCATAATCAATAACAACCATATTGTTAGTGCCTACCATGTCAATATTGATAATTTCCACTTCTAATGCCCCGTATAGAGTTTCTCCAGTCAAGTCAACACTTTCTTGATGCGTATTTCCTGTTGGTAATAGCGGAAGTGTAATTTGTATTATGTCGCTATTGCTCCCTGCATTGCGCAGAACCATGTTGATGTTCGCCAAGTCTGATGGAAGTCCATTATGCAAGCCAACAGTTAGCATGCCTTCATTTAGTGTCATTTCCTCAAAATAAATACTAGCATCTACCGGAAGTGTGTCTGTTAAAATATTGGGGTAAGGAGGGATGATGGCTTGTGCGCCATCAGGTAAAAAAGCAGTTGCGCCCATGTTGGTAATAATGCTCTCCAAAGTAGTAGGGTAGCTAATTTGAATATCGGCAAAAGAAATACTGTCTAACTTTACATTTTTGGTTTTGCTTTTTCCAGGGATGTTTAACAAGCTATCCATTTCTAGCTGAAAAAACTCTTGCTGATATACCAGTTCTAAACTATTATTTTCTAGCGTATCCCAAGATACTATACTATCTTTTTGTAGTTGGTGTATACTTAAGGAACTATGCGCTAAAGGAGCAGTCCACTGAGTAGTCCATGAAGGTTGTTCTAATTCGTGTTTACAACCGCTTATTAATATTAACGCTATAAGTCCAAAAAGGTGTTTATACATGCACTCGATTTTTAGTCAAAGATACTATTACTTCCCAATACAGAAGTTGGAGAAAATATTATCAAGTAGGTTATCGGTTGATATTTCTCCTGTAATTTCACCAAGATGGAAGAGTGCTTGACGAATATCCATTGCTAAGAATTCGCCAGAGACACCACTATTCAGCCCTTCAATGGTCTTGATGATTTGTTCCAAAGATTTGTTCAGTGCATCTACATGCCTGCTGTTGCTCACAATGGTTTGGTTGTTACTCAAGGCTCCAGTGTTTACAAATTTTATCAGGGTATCGGTCAATGCCTCCAAGCCTTCTTTTTGCTTTGCAGAGATGAAGATTGCATCTTTTACTTGCTCTTTAGAAGCAGGGTTTTGATCTACCTTATTCACCACCACCACTAATTTGTTAGCCACTTTTCCTTTTAGTTCTTCCACCTCTTGTAGTTGTTTAGTAAGGTTTTTATTGGCATCCATCAGGTACAGAACTATCTGAGCTTGTTGTGCCTTTTCTAATCCTTTTTGTATACCGATATTTTCCACCGCATCACTTGTTTCTCTTATTCCCGCTGTATCAATAAAGCGGAAGTGAATGCCACCAATAATGAGGTCATCCTCTATGGTGTCTCTAGTAGTACCAGCAATATCAGATACAATAGCTCTTTCCTCATTTAGTAGGGAGTTCAATAAGGTAGATTTACCTACATTCGGTTCACCTAATATAGCTACAGGGATTCCATTTTTAATCACATTCCCTACCGCAAAAGAATCCACCAATCGCTTCAGTGCTGCTTTGATTTTTTCAAGTAATTCATTAAACTTTTCTCTGTCGGCAAACTCCACATCTTCCTCGCTAAAATCGAGTTCCAATTCTATTAAAGAAGCAAAGTTGATGAGCTCCTCTCTTAGTTCTTTCAGCTCATTAGAAAAGCCACCACGCATCTGTTGCATAGCCACTTGATGCGCTGCTTCACTATCCGAAGCAATAAGGTCGGCAACGGCTTCTGCTTGCGATAGGTCCATCTTGCCATTACTGAAGGCACGCAAGGTAAACTCTCCAGCTTGCGCCATGCGGGCTCCCTCTTTTAAAAAGAGTTGTATCAGTTGGTTTTGAATGTACACCGAACCATGACATGAAACCTCCACCACATCCTCACCCGTGTAAGAGTGTGGATTTTTAAAGATTGTTACCAGTACTTCATCTACAATTTTATCCGCATCTCGAATGGTTCCAAAGTGAACGGTGTGTGAGGTTTGCTCGCTAAGTTTCTTGGTAGGAAATACCTTATCGCAGATAGAAATAGCTTTTGTTCCCGATAAACGAATAACCGAAATAGCGCCTACTCCCGAGGCCGTTGCTAGTGCACATATGGTGTCTTGAAGCATGCGGCAAAGATAAGGCAAACTCTTTTGCTTTTTTACTTTCATCTATCAGATTAACTTTTAATTTTGCAGCGATTAAAAAAGCACAACAAATGAGCGTTTTGGTAAATAAAGATTCGAAAGTAATTGTTCAGGGTTTTACAGGAAGTGAAGGTACTTTTCATGCTGGACAAATGATTGAATACGGAACCAATGTAGTAGGAGGTGTAACTCCAGGTAAAGGTGGGCAAACGCACCTAGACCGTCCTGTTTTCAATACAGTTTCGGAGGCAGTAGAAAAAGTAGGAGCAAACACTTCTATGATTTTTGTGCCACCAGCATTTGCAGGAGATGCCATTATGGAAGCTGCTGCTGCAGGTGTTAAAGTAATCATCTGTATTACGGAAGGAATTCCTACCAAGGATATGATTACCGTGAAGGAATTTATCAGCGACAAAGATTGTACGCTTGTTGGACCGAATTGCCCAGGCGTTATCACACCAGGTGAAGCGAAATGTGGTATCATGCCAGGTTTTGTTTTCGAGCAAGGTAAGATTGGCATCGTTTCTAAGTCGGGTACTTTAACTTATGAGGCGGCAGACCAAGTAGTAAAAGCGGGATTAGGTATCTCTACAGCTATCGGTATTGGTGGTGATCCAATTATTGGAACAACCACTAAAGAAGCGGTTGAGTTATTGATGAACGACCCAGAAACAAAAGGTGTCATTATGATTGGTGAGATTGGTGGTCAGTTAGAGGTAGATGCTGCTAAGTGGGTAAAAGTAAACGGTACAAAGCCAGTGGTTGGTTTCATTGCTGGACAAACGGCTCCTGCTGGTAGAACAATGGGGCACGCTGGTGCTATTGTAGGTGGTGCGGATGATACGGCTGAGGCAAAGATGAAAATTATGAGCGAATGTGGTATTCATGTAGTAGCTTCTCCTGCACAAATCGGAGCTAAAATGGCTGAGCTAATAAGCTAAGTAATTATACTTTTAAATATTGAAAAGTCCTTCCATTTTGGAGGGGCTTTTTTGTTTTATCGAGTAGGTAATCAATGGCTTCCAATTTAGGGGATTTATCACTAGTATTGAGAGGGGTGTTTCTTTTAAACTAAAACTAGTTTAAAGTCTTAGAAAAGTGGTGAAGTAATTTTCTATCTTTGGTGCTTTAAATAAGATGCAGCTAAAATAAAGTATATATAATTACCTATGAAATTACTAGACGGAAAAACAGCTATTATTACAGGTGCCTCACGAGGTATTGGTAAAGGCATTACACTAAAGTTTGCCGAGCAAGGCGCTAATATTGCTTTCACTTATTTATCATCGGAAGAAAAAGCCAAAACTTTGGAGGCAGAACTGAGTGCTTTCGGTATTACTGCCAAAGGGTTTAAGTCGGATGCTTCCGATTTTGATTCGGCACAGCAATTAGCTACTGATGTAATGGAAACTTTCGGTAGCATTGATATAGTGGTAAACAATGCCGGTATAACTAAAGATAGCTTACTAATGCGTATGAGTGAGGAGGATTATGATAGAGTCATGGAGGTGAATATGAAATCTATCTTTAACCTCACAAAGGCGGTATTACGCCCGATGTTGAAGCAAAGAAGTGGTTCTATCATTAACATGAGCTCGGTAGTAGGAGTAAAGGGTAATGCAGGACAAGCCAACTATTCAGCTTCTAAGGCTGCCATTATTGGTTTTAGTAAATCTACTGCTTTAGAATTAGGTTCGCGTAACATCCGTTGTAATGTGATTGCTCCTGGTTTTATTGAAACAGAAATGACTGCAGTTTTAGATGAAGCAACCGTACAAGGATGGAGAGATAGCGTTCCTTTAAAGCGTGGTGGTAGTACTGAGGATATTGCCAATGCAACAGTATTCTTTGCATCAGACATGTCGGCTTATGTAAGCGGTCAGGTGTTGAATGTGTGTGGAGGGATGCTGACCTAATGCAAAAAATCACTACAGAATTACCCATGGGTTTTAGTATTTTGTGCCTCTTGTTGGGTGCAGCTTATGCCTATTTTCTGTACAACAAACATATTTTTGAAGGAAAATCGTGGTTGACTAAAGTCATGGCTTTTCTGCGTTTTATAGTCGTATCTATACTAGCCTTCTTTTTGTTAGAGCCCTTTGTTAGTAGCTTACTGATTGACAAAGAAAAACCCATTATTGTAGTAGGAGTAGATCAGTCGGAATCCATGCAAGGAGCGGGTCAGCTTCAAGATTTGGAGCTAGGGATTAGCGAATTGCAGAACACGCTTTCTGATAAGTATCAACTGGATGTTTACGCTGTAGGAAGCACTACAATTCCTTTAGATAGTTTTTATTACCAAGAGAAAGCGACCAACTATACATCATTCTTTCAGCAATTATCGGATTTATACAGCCACCGCAATGTGGCAGCAGTTGTTTTAGCTTCGGATGGTTTGTATAACCAGGGGAGTAATCCGCTGTATGTCGATTATCCTTTTCAAGCTCCACTACACACCATTGCTTTGGGCGATACCATACCTAAAAAAGATATTTACATCAGTCAGCTTTACCACAACGATTTAGCTTTTTTAGGTAATACATTCCCTTTGCAGATAAGCATCCAAGCGCAATTTTGTGAAGGAGAAAAAGTTCAGTTTTCCGTTTGGGAAGGGCAAACACAATTATATCAAGAAGAATTGATTGTTTTGGATGCCTATCAGCGTTTTCAGAGACAAGTACAATTATCAGCAGATGAGGTGGGGGTTCACCGTTATCAAGTGCGATTATCTGCCGTAAGTGGAGAGAAAAATACTTACAACAATACGGAAGAGGTGTTTGTAGAAATTCTAGAAAGCAGACAAAAGATATTACTACTGACCGAAAGTGCGCACCCCGATATTTTTGCACTTACCACCGCTATAGAGCAAAACGACAACTATGAGGTGAATCAGCAGTTTATAAAAGATTTCAAAGGTGATTATTCTCCTTACAGCTTGCTGATTGCTTTTCACACGGAAGTAAGCGAAGCACCGCTTCCTACTTGGCATGTGTTGGGTGTTAACGCTACTAGTCAGCAAATGGATTGGTTGCAATTACATGCTTACAATGGACAAAGTTCTGAGGTGTTTGTGAAGAGCGAGGACTTTTCTTATTTTCAGTTAGATGAATCTTGGATTTCTTGGGTGCAGCAATTACCCCCTTTAGTAGCACCTTTTGTAGATGTAAACTACATCTGTCTCTTATACACATCTGACGCTGCCGACG
>CAXDKI010000011.1:0-10570 GCA_963990215.1 uncultured Flavobacteriales bacterium
AGTAGAAAGTTTTGTTACATCGAAGTCAATCTGATGATTTCCTGAGACCAAATTGTACTCATTATTCTTTACAGTTTCTCCTAATACATTTACAATAGATACATTTACAATTGAAGATTCAATAAGTGTAAAATCAATATTTGCATTATTGTTTACAGGGTTAGGGTAGATAGCAATATTGTTGATTGTTAAATCATCTACAGAAACAGCTGCATCAGCACCAAAATTATCAGTTGCCTCGCTCCCAAAGTTAGGATTTACATCAGATGTGATTAAGTTTCCGTTGCTGTCAAATAGTTCCCATCCCGCATCAGGGCCACCGGATGTGATTGACATACCATCGCCGAAGGAGTCATAAACTTTCACCTCATAGCAATTAATACCAGCAGGTAAATTAATTGGATAGTCATATGTTTGACCAGCTCCACTTCCACCGCCGCCCCATTGGTCAGCAGTTCCTGCAGGCCAAGGTCCGTCAGATGCTAAGACATTACCATTACCATCAGTAACTTCAAATGAAGTCTCATTAGCATAATAATCAGTCATTAACCTAAATGTTACTGTATTTTCATTTGTAAAACCACTTAAGTCTATTGTGTATCCCGATGTGTTCATAGTTGGATATGCATCTGCAACTCCGTTTGGGTTTGATACTGTAACTGTGTAGTTAGCAGCTCCAGACACTCCTGTTAGTACAGAAAATTGAACATTTGTATTTCCTCCAGCAGGTAAAGCGCCACTCCAATTTTGAACATCAATCGCATTAGGATTTCCTGCTTCAAAAAGTTCAGCTGTCATAGATGTTACCATGTTTGTTCCAAAATTGTTGATGGTTACTTCTGGTGTAACATCGCCACCAGGAATACAAACACTAGCATTTCCTCCATCTACACCAATATTATCTTGAGCACCAGTAAAACTAGTTACTGAATTACAATTAGTGATAAGTCCACTCATTAAATCACTTGCAGAACCTTGTCCGATTTCATATACTGTTCTATCAGGGCAAATACCGTAAATTGTAGGATAGTAACCAATTTGATATTGATTGGCAATATTTGCATCATCTAATATAGGATATGGCGTTCCAGTTACCCAATCACCTTGAGTATTACCGATTCCATTAAGAGCATTTATATCAGTTGAGGCATCACCTTCTACAAATAAAACACCCATTTCATTTGATCCAGCAGCTCCATATGTCATATACAAATCTTTCATAGCATGTGATTCATGAAAACCCCAGCATGGACCACACCATGTTGCAGAGACATCCATAATTACAGGAATTCCTTGATCTAAGAAATCTGCATATAATTGGATAGTGTTACCATTAATGTCAGTAGAGGTGAAGTCTGGACCTGTACTTCCATTTGGCATTTGAGCAAATGTTGAGCCAACTAAGAGGGTAGACACAACGAAAAGTAGAAACTTCTTCATAATTATTTTATTTGGTTAGATTCAATTTCGTGCTAAAATACAAAATTTATAGCTTTTAGCTACTGATGAATAACAAAGTTTACTTAACACTTACGCGTTCAAAGATCTTTAATCTATATTAGTATTTATGTTCTGCTGTTGATTTAGTTCGTATCTTTGTTTAAAATGTTAAGCATATGAGACAGTTTGTACTTTTTGTTTTTTCTTTGCTAGTAGTAGGTGTGTCTGCTCAGACATTACACGTAGAGGCGCACGAAAGCAACCTTTCTTCTTCTGATTTATGGACGGAAATGGTTACCGAGATCAAGGTGGAGAATATTTCTCAATCCAACACTGTTGAGGTTAAGGTTTCCAAGGAAGTATTATCTTCTCCTGCAGGAAGCAATAATTATTTTTGTTGGGTTAATTGTTTTTTAGCAGGAACAATGGTATCTCCAACTCAAATTACTTTTGCCCCAGGAGATGTAGATGACATAAACTTTTCTGTGCATTTTAATCCACAAGGACTAGCAGGAGTAGCAGCCATCAGGTATTGCGCTTTTGACGCAGATAATTTGGTAGATTCAGCTTGTACGATTGTGCACTTCAACGCTGTTTCAACAGATGTTTTTGAAGAAGAAAAAATATTATCATTTTCAGATTTTCATCCAAATCCAACATCATTAACCTCTGAGATGAATTACGATCTCTTACCAGGTCAGCAAGCAGAGGTGTTGGTTTTAGATATGTTGGGTAACATAGTTAAAAAACATCAACTATCTGGAGAAAACGGCAGATTGTCTTTAAAAGTAACAGATTTAAAAGCGGGTTTGTATTTCGCAAACATTATGGTTCATGGTCAGTTACACGAAATGAAAAGAATAATAGTGTCAGAGTAATATCAACAAAGCACTATTGATAAAGCCGGCAAAGCCGGCTTTTTTTATAAGGTAATATTGATAGATTTACATCATAATTTATAGCCATGGCTAAAAAAATTAGAAAAAAAGAAGCGTTAGAATATCACGCACAAGGAAGACCTGGTAAAATAGAGGTTGTTCCTACTAAGAAACATAGCTCGCAAAGAGATTTGTCATTGGCATACTCTCCTGGTGTTGCTGAGCCTTGTATTCAGATTAGTAAAAAGAAAGAGGATGTATATCAATATACAGCTAAAGGAAACTTGGTTGCCGTTATTTCTAACGGAACAGCGGTGCTTGGATTAGGAGATATTGGCCCAGAAGCATCTAAACCTGTTATGGAGGGTAAAGGTCTTCTTTTCAAAATATTTGCAGATATAGATGTGTTTGATATTGAGGTAGATGTTTCCGATGTCGATAATTTTGTTCAGACTGTCAAAGCGATATCTCCCACTTTTGGAGGGATTAATTTAGAGGATATTAAGGCTCCTGAATGCTTTGAGATAGAGCGTAGGCTCAAAGAGGAATTAAATATTCCGATTATGCATGATGACCAACACGGCACTGCTATTATTTCGGCAGCAGCTTTGTTGAACGCTCTAGAAATCACTAAGAAAAAGATAAGCAACATAAAAATAGTAGTGAATGGTGCAGGAGCAGCAGCCATGTCTTGTGCTCGACTGTATGTTTCACTTGGGGTGAAAAAAGAAAATATTGTGATGTTGGATAGCAATGGTGTTATTCGTCAAAACAGGGAAGGCCTTACTAAGGAAAAAGCTGAATTTGCTACTAATAGACGTATCAATAATTTGGAAGAAGCTATGAATAAATCTGATGTTTTTCTAGGCCTTTCTATGGGTAATGTAGTAAGTGCAGAGATGGTACGATCTATGGCTAAAAATCCTATTGTATTTGCGCTAGCTAATCCAGATCCGGAAATCAGTTATAAAGAAGCTGTTAATGCTCGAGAAGATATTATCATGGCCACGGGTCGTTCAGATAATCCGAACCAAGTTAATAATGTACTTGGTTTTCCGTTTATTTTCCGAGGAGCTTTAGATGTTCGTGCTAACTGTATCAATGAAGAGATGAAATTGGCAGCTGTGCAAGCCTTAGCAGAACTAACAAAAGAGCCTGTTCCAGATACTGTGAATTTGGCTTATGGTGAACAATCAATCAGTTTTGGAAAGGAATACATTATCCCAAAGCCATTAGATACACGCTTAATCACCGCTGTTGCACCAGCAGTAGCTAAGGCTGCTGTTAAATCAGGTGTCGCACAAGTGGAAATTCCAAATTGGGAAAAATATAAACTTGAATTAAACAATCGATTAGGATTAGATAATAAACTTATTCGTTCTATAACCAATAGGGCAAGAAGAAATCCAAAAAGAGTTGTGTTTGCCGAAGCAGAACATTACAAAATATTAAAAGCAGCGCAACAAGTTCGTGATGAAGGAATTGCAGAGCCTATTTTATTGGGTAGAGAAAATCGAATTTTAGAGCTGATTAAAGAAAATGCATTGGAGCTTGAAGGAGTGACAATTATAGATCCAAAAAGTGATACTGAAGAAAAAAGAAGAAATGAGTTCGGTGATATTTTCTTTGAAAAGCGCCAACGAAAAGGCGTTACCCAATTTGAGGCAAGAAAATTGATGCGTGAGCGAAATTACTTCGGATCAATGATGGTTAAAATAGGATCTGCAGATGCTTTGGTGTCTGGTATTACAAGGAATTATCCTAGTACACTTCGTCCAGCTCTTCAAATAATTGGCACTGAAGAAGGAGTTGATAAAGTAGCTGGGATGTTCATTATGAACACAAAGAAAGGGACGCTTTTTTTAGCAGACACAACAATCAATATTAACCCAACCGCGGAAGAGTTGGCTAATATTGCGACCTTGACAGCTAAGACGGTGAGGCGTTTTAACATGAAACCAAAAATCGCCATGTTGTCGTACTCTAATTTTGGATCTTCTCAAACAACAGGCTCTAAAAAAATTATAGAAGCTACGGAGTTACTTAAAAAAGAAAATAAAAAATTAGTAATAGACGGTGAGATTCAGGCAGATTTTGCGTTGAACAAAGAAAAGCGTGATTATATGTTTCCGTTTTCTGATTTAAAAGAGAATGCAAACACACTCATATTCCCGAATTTAGAAGCTGGAAACATAGCATATAAATTAATTCAAGAACTGGATGAAGTTGAGGCAATAGGCCCAATTCTTATTGGAATGAAAAAGCCAGTTCATATTTTACAGTTAGGCTGTTCAGTAAGGGAAATTGTGAATATGGTCACTATTGCAGTAGTAGATGCGCAAACTAAAAAGTAGTTTATGATTACACATGTTAAAGGAAGATTAGTTGAAAAAAACCCTGCTTTCGTAGTGATTGATTGCAATGGAATAGGGTACTTGTTGCGAATTTCATTGCACACCTATTCTCAAATTGGAGATAGCGAGTCATGTATGTTGTACACTCACTTATCCATTAAAGAAGATGCACACACACTTTTTGGATTTACTGAGCGTGAAGAGAGAGAGTTATTCAGGCATCTCATCTCAGTTTCTGGTATTGGACCTAATACTGCACAAATGATTTTATCTTCCCTTTCTCCTGCAGATGCACAACAAGCTATTCTTGCGGAGAATGTGTCATTACTAAAAAGTGTTAAAGGAATTGGAGGTAAAACAGCGCAACGAATTATCCTTGATTTGAAAGATAAATTAGCGAAGCAAGGAATTGTTGTTGATCAGTCCTTTGCGCAACACAATACAACTAGAGAAGAAGCGTTATCAGCATTAACAATGTTAGGATTTTCTAAAAATGCCATTGAGAAAGTAATAGACAAGGAGTTGCAAGAAGGCGCATTAGAGGTAGAGGAATTGGTGAAAAGAGTGCTGAAAAAAATGTAATATTTTTGTGTTTCTTTTATAGAGAACAAAGTGAGGGTTAAACAAGTATTTAAAAACATAGCACTGATGTGCTTTTTGTTGTTTATAGGGCAGGCTAATCAGCTGTTTGCTCAATCGGATACATTACCCTACGCATTACCTTCCTCGCCTCAATGGGCGAACCCTATTTACACTCCTTCAAGTGGCCTGTATTTAAACACACCTTCGGCTTTAATTCCTCAAGTAATTTATGATGCTGAAACAGGAAATTATATTATTCAACAATCCATTGGCAACTATCTGTTAAGCAACCCTTTATATCTGTCTTTTGAGGAGTTTAAGGAGTATAAAATTCAACAAGGGATACGAGATTATTGGAGAAATAAAACAGCCAGTAAAAAGCTTTCTCAAGAAAATACTACTGCAGGGCCATTAAGTATAGATATTGGAGGGGATGCCTTAGATAAAATCTTTGGAAATTCAACGGTAGATATTCGTCCGCAAGGATCAGCAGAGCTGATTTTTTCTTTGCAAAGAAATAAAACTGAAAATCCTGCATGGCCTATTGATAGGCAGAAAAATACGAGCTTCAATTTTGAACAAAAAATCCAAATGAATGTATTGGGTAAAATTGGAGATAAGCTGCAAATTACTACCAATTACAACACTGAGGCTACGTTCGATTTTGACAATAAGGTGAAGCTAGAGTACACCGGCTATGAAGATGAAATTATCAAGAAAATAGAAATTGGAAACGTAGGTCTTCCGCTCAACGGAACTTTGATAACAGGAAGTCAAAACCTACTAGGAGTAAAGGCACAGTTGCAATTTGGACGTGCTACCGTTACCACTATTTTCTCACAACAAAAAAGCAAAGCTAAAGTGATTGATGTGGCTGGTGGAGCACAAACTACCGAGTTTGATGTTTATGCCGATCAGTACGAAAGTAATAAGCACTATTTTTTATCGCATTATTTCAAAGATAGATATGATGAAGCAATGGCAGAATTACCATTTATCAATTCGCCAGTAAACATCACCAAGGTCGAGGTGTGGGTAACCAATAAAACAGGAACTACCGATAACACACGAAACATTGTAGCTTTTCTAGATTTAGGAGAATCCGAATGGAATATGAATAATACCACTTTATTTTCGGACAATAATCTAGGTAACCTCTTTCCAGACAATGACAACAATACTTTGTATCAGCAAATGGTTTCGGAGGGGTCTTCTTTGAGAGATTTAAACCAGTTAAGTGCTGTGTTTAGTGGTTATTCCGATTTTCAAGGTTCGCAAGATTTTGAGAAGTTAGAACGTGCGCGCTTGCTAAACCCTCAAGAATATACTTTTCATTCACAACTAGGCTTCATATCATTAAATTCTGCTTTAGGTCCTGATGAAGTGTTGGCAATAGCCTTTCAGTATACTATTGGAAATAACACCTATCAAGTAGGGGAATTTTCCTCCAATGGTCCAACCGCCCCTCAATCCTTGTATGTGAAGTTGTTGAAGAATACAAGCTTTTCCCCTTCCTTGCCAAACTGGGATTTAATGATGAAAAATATTTACTCTTTAGGAGCTTACAACTTAAGTGCGCAAGAGTTTTACCTAGATGTAGTGTATGAAAATACCATCGAAAACGGAACTATCACCAATTATCTGTCCGAACCATTAGAGCCCAATATTCACGGAGAGCCTATCATAAAAGTAGTTGGTTTAGATCAATTAAATCAACAGCAAGACCGAAAGTCGGATGGAGTTTTTGACTTCATACAAGGCCTAACCATCAACACATCTAATGGAAGAGTTATCTTTCCAGTACGAGAGCCTTTTGGAAACTTCATGAGGAGTAAGTTTAGCAACAACGATATTGCCGAAAAGTATGTATATGATGAGCTATATGACTCTACTCTTACTGTAGCACAACAGTTTCCCGAAAAAAACAAATTCAGATTAAAAGGAAGTTATCAATCGGAATCTGGTTCCGAAATCTACCTTGGTGTGATGCAGGTAGAAGAAGGATCAGTAGTGGTAACGGCAGGAGGGGTAAAGTTAGAAGAAGGAACAGATTATATAGTAAACTATGGAATGGGAAAAATCTCTATAATTAACGAGGGAATTTTAATGTCGGGAACACCTATCCGTATCTCTGTCGAGAGTAATACATTTGGGTTACAACAGCGAACATTGATAGGTGCACATGTAGACTATCGAATTTCCGATGATTTTTCATTGGGTGGAACGATTCTTAATCTAACGGAAAGACCATACACTAAAAAAGTAAATTCTGGAGAAGAGCCTATTTCCAACACCATTTGGGGGTTAGATGGAACATATAGGACAGAGTCGGCTTTTTTAACAAAGATGGTTGATAAATTGCCATTTTTAGAGACCAAAGAAAAATCCACTGTTACAGCTGTAGCAGAATTTGCTCATCTTATACCAGGTCATCAACGATCTATCGGTAATGAAGGAACTGCGTATATTGATGATTTTGAAGCTAGTAGTACAGGTATAGATATTAAGAATGCAGGAGCTTGGTATTTATCATCTATTCCCAATGACGCAAGTTTATTTCCAGAGTCTCAGCTAGAAGTTACTACTTACCCTAACGGCACAAGTAAAAGTGGAAATTTAGAATCTGGAATGAGGAGGGCGCTTCTCTCATGGTACACCGTTGACCCCACTTTTTATAGAGGAAACTCTACTACACCAGATCATATTCAAAACAACAATGTAGAACTTTCCAATCACTCTGTTAGAGAGGTGCTAGAGAAAGAAGTGTTTCCAAATAAAGACCCAGATATTGGTACGCAGATATCTAATCTTCCAGTATTAGATTTAGCCTATTATCCTGATGAAAGAGGGCCATACAACTATACTATTACTGGACTTACTACGGAGGGGAAATTATTGAACCCTATAGATTCTTGGGCTGGTATGAGCAGGAAGTTAGAATCTACAGATTTTGAAGCGCAAAACATAGAGTTTATCGAGTTTTGGATGATGGACCCTTTCAACGAAGATTCCGAAAATCAAACCGGAGGAACACTGCACATACAACTTGGAAATATTTCAGAAGACGTATTGAAGGATGGGTATAAAAGTTTTGAGAATGGCTTGCCAACATCTACTGTTTTAGAAAATATAGATGACGAAGGAAGTGTTTGGGGAAGAATGCCAACTACCTTTGCTTTAACAAACACTTTTGATGTGGCAGCGGAATCCAGAGCTTATCAAGATGTAGGTTTAGATGGCTTAATGGATGAAGATGAGCTATTATTCTTTGATTCGGTGTATGTACAGCAGGTAGAGGATGTTTTTGGAAGTACCTCAGCAGCCTATCAAAATGCATACAACGACCCCTCTGGAGATAATTATCACTACTTTTTAGGAGATGATTATGATGCTGAGCAATTAGGGATTTTAGGAAGGTATAGGCAAAGAAATTCCCCGGATGGAAACTCTGCATTACCAAACCCTACACCTACGATGGCAACCACCATTCCTAACACGGAAGATATTAATTTTGACAATACTTTGAACGAGTCAGAAAGTTATTTCGACTATGAAATTAATCTTGACCCAAATCAAATGGAAGTGGGGTTTAACTACATAGTGGATAAGCAAGAAACCACAGCTAAAACTCCGTCAGGTGATAGAAATATTAGTTGGTATCAGTTTAAAATTCCAGTTCACCAACCTAATAAGGTTATAGGTAATATTCGAGACTTTAAATCCATTCGTTTTATTCGAACTGTTCTAAGAGATTTTGAAGAGCCTATTGTATTACGATTAGCAACCTTCGAATTAGTAAGAGGTGAATGGAGAAGGTATAATTATGACCTTACTTCCGTTGGAGAATATGTGCCAAATGATGATGATGAGCAAACCACTTTTGATGTTTCGGTAGTAAATATTGAAGAAAACGGAGAGCGTTGGCCGGTTCCTTATGTGCTTCCACCTGGTATTGAGCAAGAATTAGATAACACCACTACTTATGTACGTAGACAAAATGAGCAATCATTGGTCTTAAAAGCATGCGGTTTAAATGATGGAGATTCAAGAGCAGCCTACAAAACATTTAACAATGACTTTCGCGCCTACAAGCGCTTAAAAATGTTTGTGCATGCAGAAGCCATGGAAGATGAGTCTCTTCTGCAAAACGGTGACCTTTCGGTATTTATTCGTTTAGGAACAGATTTCAATAACAATTATTATGAGTACGAAATCCCACTTTTTCTCACCCCTTGGGAAACATCACCTTTAGAGGATCAGCTTATATGGCCTGTAGAAAATGAGTTAAATATTTCCTTTGAAAGCCTGCAAAATGCCAAGCAGGCCCGAAACAAAGCCTTGCGAGATGGGCTTATTGAAGGTACCCAAGATACTTATTTAGTTCAGGATGGGCAAAATAAAGTGTCGGTTGTGGGTAACCCTAACCTAAGTCAGGTGAAAACCATTATGCTTGGGATTAGAAATCCTAAAAAAGGCACACAACACTTTATCCCAGAATACATAGATGATGGATTAAGTAAATGTGGAGAGATTTGGTTGAACGAGTTAAGACTTACTGATTTTGACGAGGAGGGAGGGGTAGCAGCCAATGCCCGCATCAATGCAAGATTAGCCGATTTTGCGAATATCAATTTGTCAACCAGCATGAGTACCGTTGGTTTTGGTAGTATCGAGCAAGGTGTAACAACTAGGCAAAAGTATGATGCGTATCAATATGACATTGCTTCTACTTTTGCAATGGATGAGTTTTTTCCAGAAAAATATAACCTGAAGATACCAATGTATGTGGGTATGTCGGAAGCTATTCAGTCGCCACAATACAATCCATTAGATCCAGATATTACCTTAAAAGCTTCTTTAGCAGAGTTAGAAACACAGGCAGAGCGTGATTCTTTGCGTTACATAGCGCAAGATTACACGCAACGAAAGTCTATCAATTTTTCTAATGTTAGAAAAGGTCAAAACATGGATGCTGGTAGTAAAAAGACAAAGTTGTATTCGCCAGAAAATTTCTCGGCAACATACTCTTATAACGAAACCATGTCACGCAATGTGCATGTGAAAGAGCGTACAACCATCAACACCAAGGCGGTGCTGAATTATAATTATTCGGCCAAGCCAAAAAACATTAAGCCGTTTAGTAAAGTAAAGTTTTTAAGAGGGAAGTATTTCCGACTGATTAAAGATTTCAATTTCTACACCTTGCCGAAATCTATTTCTTTTCAAACAGATTTAGATAGATATTTCAATAAAACTCAAATTAGAAACATTAACGCTTCTTCTTTGCTTACATTTTGAAAACCTCTAAACATATTT
>CAXDKI010000012.1:0-10331 GCA_963990215.1 uncultured Flavobacteriales bacterium
GGCTAGCACATCTTGATCGTCTAATCTAGTGAATGCTTGAAAAACCTCTTCTTTTTTTCTGAAATCGTCCAGTGTAAAATTATTCTTCAAAAAAAGTTTTAGTGCTGAAGATCCGAACAATTCATTTCCTGATTGACTCAATTCTTTAGCTCGTTTCAACACTTTAATTAACATATTTTCTGCCGATAACACTGTTTTGTGTAGGTACACTTGCCAATACATGAGTCTTCTAGCTATCAAGAATTTTTCAATGGAGTAGATTCCTTTACTTTCAACCACTAATTGGTCATTTACCACATTTAACATGTGTATGATTCTGTCTGAACCAATAATACCCTCTTGTACGCCCGAATAAAAACTATCTCTTTTTAGGTAGTCCATTCGGTCCATGTCCAGTTGACTAGAAACTAATTGATGTAAGAAACGCTTATGATATTCATTTTTAAAGATCTGAATAGCCGTTGTGAGCTGTCCGTTAAGCTCTTTATTTAGTTTTTCCATAAATAAGAGGGATAGGTCTTCATGTGAAATTTCATGTGCGATACTATGCTCCAAAGCGTGAGAAAAAGCACCATGACCGATATCGTGTAGTAAAATAGCTATTGAAACAGCTTCATCTTCTTCTTCGGTAATTTCGTGTCCCTTACTGCGCAGTTGTTGTACTGCCTTACTCATTAAATACGTTGCTCCAATGGCGTGCTGAAAACGAGTGTGATATGCGCCAGGATAAACCAAATAGGATAGTCCTAATTGAGTAATTCTTCTTAGGCGTTGAAAATAAGGATGTTCGATCAGTTCAAAAATAATTCCATGTGGAATTCTAATAAAACCATAGATCGGATCGTTAAGGATTTTGGATGATGTTTTCATTCAAAAAATAAGCGTAATTTTAAACCTTAAATCGTTGATGAAGATATGAATTTTACCGAGAAGATAAACATACTATGGGCAGATGATGAAATTGATTTATTGAAGCCACATATTATGTTTTTGGAGGAGCGTGGATATAATTTAGTTACAGCCAATAATGGAGTTACAGCACTTGATCTAGCGAGTGAACAACACTTCGATTTAGTCTTTTTAGATGAGAATATGCCAGGTCTAACTGGCTTGGAAACCTTGGTGCAAATCAAAAATAAGCAACCGAACTTGCAGGTTATTATGATTACCAAAAGCGAAGAGGAAAGCATCATGGAAGAAGCAATTGGTTCCAAGATTTCAGATTACCTCATCAAGCCAGTGAATCCAAATCAGATTTTACTATGTATCAAAAAACATATTGACACCAAACGCTTGATTAGTCAGAAAACAACTTCTAATTATCAGCAAGAATTCCGTCAAATAGGAATTCAGTTAGGAGGAAGGTTGGATAGAGAAGAGTGGGAAGAAGTTTTCAAAAAGTTAACTTATTGGGAGTTGGAGTTAGATAAGTCTGGAGATGAAAGTATGCAGCAAATATTGGATATGCAGAAGTCTGAAGCAAATGCGCAGTTTTTCAAGTTCATTAAGGATAACTATAAATCCTGGCTACATGGAGATGAAGATGCGCCTATCATGTCGCATACATTGTTCAGAGAGTATGTGCTGCCACAAATGCAAGAAGATAAACCACATTTCTTTATTGTGATAGACAACTTGCGTTATGATCAGTGGAAAATTATTGAACCAGAACTGCTCAATTATTTTAGAGTAGAAGTGGAGGAAATGTACTTCAGTATTTTACCAACTGCTACGCAGTATTCTAGAAATGCAATTTTTTCCGGATTGATGCCTTCCGAAATGCAAAAAAGACATTCGGATTGGTGGAGAAATGATGATGAAGAAGGTGGTAAAAACATGTTTGAAAAACAGTTTTTGCAAGCACAATTACAACGCTTAGGAAAAGGTGGGGTGAAATTATCTTATAATAAAATCACCAATATTGATGCAGGAAGAAAGCTAGCAGACAATATGCAAAACCTTATGCGAAATGATTTGAATGTGATTGTCTATAACTTTGTGGATATGCTTTCACATGCACGAACAGATATGAAAGTGATCAAAGAGTTAGCAGAGGATGATGCAGCTTATCGTTCCTTAACAGCTTCTTGGTTTGATCATTCTCCACTAAAAGATATGTTGCGCTTTATTTCTGAAAATAATGCGAAGGTGTCGGTTACTACTGACCACGGCACAATTCTTGTAAAAAAACCAACCAAAGTGTTAGGCGATAAAAACCTTACGACTAACTTGCGTTATAAACAAGGGAAAAACATGCGCTACGATTTCAATGAAGTATTTGAAATAGACAAGCCACAGGAAGTTTTTTTGCCAAATATCAATGTGAGTAGCAAGTATATTTTTGCCAAAGAAGACTGCTTTTTTGCCTACCCAAACAACTACAATTATTTTGTTAACCATTACAAAGAAACTTTTCAGCACGGAGGAGTTTCTATGGAAGAAATGATGATTCCAATGGTGACTTTAATCCCGAAAAAATAGATGTATAAAAGTTGGAGATGTCAATCGGAAAAGGAGCTTTTAGTAATAGCGAAAGAGTTGTTGCAATCTTTTCCTAACACTAAAAAATTAGCTTTTTACGGAGAGATGGGAGCCGGGAAAACTACCTTTGCTAAGGCGCTTTGCGAGGTGCTTCAGGTTCAAGATGTAGTAAGTAGTCCTACCTTTTCCATCGTAAATGAGTATATTAGTGAGCAGAATGGCACGGTTTTTCATTTCGATTTTTATCGATTGAAAGATGAGCAAGAAGCATTTGATATGGGTTACGAAGATTATTTTTATAGTGATGCTTATTGTTTGGTGGAGTGGCCAGAAAATGTTGAAAATCTATTGTCATCAAGTTTTGCGAAAGTGCAAATTCAAGTAGAGAGCGGAGAACGCATTATCAAAATAAAAACACATGAGTAATTTATCTTCATTAGGAAAAGAAGGCTTTTTACCACAGGAAGAAATGCTAGAAGTAGGGCGTAAGCAAAGTAGTTTGTTTATTGGCTTACCTAAAGAAAAGGCTTTTCAAGAAAATAGAATTGCTATTGTTCCGGATGCTGTGCAGTTATTGGTTAGTCATGGGCATAAAGTGTGGGTAGAGTCTGGCGCTGGTGATAATGCAAATTTTACGGATAACCAATACAGCGAGGCAGGAGCTAAGATTGTGTATGATGCCAAAGAAGTGTATCAAGCGGATATCATTATGAAAGTGGAGCCACCTACTATGGAAGAAATAGATGTGATGAAGGGCAGGCAGACACTTGTTTCAGCTTTACAAATTACCACACAGAGTAAGGATTATATAGAGCAATTGCTTGAGAAAAAAATTACGGCTTTAGCATTTGAATACATACAGGATGAAAGCGGTTTAATGCCTATTATTCGTTCAATGAGTGAGATTGCGGGTAATACCTCTTTACTTATTGCATCCGAGTATTTGAGTAATGCTAATAACGGTAAAGGGTTGATGCTGGGAGGGATAGCAGGTGTAACACCTACCGAAGTGGTGATTATAGGTGCAGGAACAGTTGGAGAGTGTGCAGCACGTGCAGCGATGGGTTTAGGTGCATCCGTTAAAGTGTTTGATAACTCACTTTCTAAATTGCGTAGGTTGCAAAATGATGTGAATGCACGAATTTATACTTCTATTATTCAGCCAAAGGTGCTCTCTAAAGCGCTAAGGCGTGCTGATGTGGTTATTGGTGCGTTACGATCCAACGACAAACGAACTCCTTGTGTAGTTTCGGATGAAATGGTACAAGCCATGAAAGATGGTTCTGTTATTGTGGATGTAAGTATCGATCAAGGAGGCTGTGTAGAGACTTCTGAAGTGACAAATCATGCTAGTCCGGTATTTACTAAATATGGAGTAGTACATTACTGTGTTCCTAACATACCGTCAAGAGTGGCGCGTACAGCGTCTTTTGCTTTGAGTAATTTATTAACCCCAACACTATTGCGTATTGCCGATGAAGGTGGTTTAGAAAATGTATTGAGAAGAGATTTAGGTTTGCGTCATGGAGTATATCTTTACCACGGTATTTTAACACACTCAATGGTGGGTGATTGGTTTGAGATGCCACATAAAAATATTAATTTGCTAATAGCCAGTTTGTAATGGTTAGAAGATTTGTTATTTTCCTTTTTGGAATTTTATTAGGAGTAGCATTTGTACGTTTTGCCTTTCCTGGTCGTTTTGCCGAAATGGGCAGGTATTTTAGTGTAGATTATCGAGTGATATACCACTTGCAACAGGATACTATTTATATGAGTCCTCAAGCGCAATGTCATTTGGAGTGTCTAAATATGAGACAAACTGAAGTACTATCAGTGCTTGATGGAGGAGAAGTGAATTTTGATAAAAGCAAAAAAAAAGCTATTCCTTGTAAACTTTATACTGTAGAAAAAGAAGAACTGTCGGTATTTTTTGAGCTTTGCAAAGAAAAAGTAAAAGTGCTCGATTTCAGTGTAGGACCAGATACTTGTAACTGCCCTTAAACCAACATCTAAAATAACAAGATGAGCCCAAGTACAACACCTAATATCCTGATAGCTGCTTTGTGTTTAAGGACTTAATAAAGCAACTCTTACATGGTGTAGATTACACCCACATATAGTGCTAAAGCAAACCAATCTCCCCATTCTTTCATCCACCTAAAATCGTAATAACCCTTCTATATAGCATAGAAACAAGATGAGTAGGGTGGCAATCATTAAAAAGAGTATGCTTCTGTTTATGAGTTACAATTTATGAAAAACAAAATGAAGAGTTGATGAAATTATTCTAGCAAGCAGCTTTTTTGAATAATGAATAACCGGACTTAGGTACAATCCAATTGGTTAAGCTCCTTTGCTGTTGAGTCCCCGATTCATTCGGGCGTGAAGAATTATAATTAAGGCGTGCACTCTAATCCCTATTCTGCGCTTCTTCTTGCTTTCTCTTTCATAATTAAAGTAAGCTCTCGGCCGGTTTGCCCAGCGATGGAAGTGTTTTCTTCGGCTCTTCTAATTAGGTAAGGTATCACCTTTTTTACAGGGCCATAAGGCACATACTTGGATACATTGTAATTGGCATGTGCTAAATTGAAGCTAATGTGGTCGCTCATACCTAAAAGTTGCGAAAAGGATACTCGACTATCGTTTTTATCTATGTCATTATCGGCTAAAAGCTGTGCTAGCTTGGCAGTGCTTTCTTCATTATGAGTTCCTACGCAAATAGCGATTCGGTCAATATTTTCGATACAAAAATCAATAGCCAAATCGTAGTCCTTATCAGTACTGGCTTTGTTATTTTGGATGGGAGATGTATAGCCCATTTTTTTTGCTCGTATTCGTTCCTTCTCCATATAAGCGCCACGCACCAGTTTTAGTCCTAGAAAATACTGATGATTTTCGGCATCTGCATAGCATTTTTTCAAATAAGCTAGGCGATCCCAACGGTACATTTGCAAAGTATTGTAAACAATAGTACGCTCCTTGTTATATTGGCGCATCATGTCTGTAGCTATCTCGTCAATAGCATCTTGTATCCAGCTTTCTTCGGCATCAATAAAGATGGGTACGTTTAGTTTGTGAGCTTTTTTACAAATCGTGTTGATGCGGTTTTTAACCCTTTCGTATTCTTCCTTTTCATTTTCGGTAATCGTTTGCTTGGTGTTTATTTTTTCGAACAATTCAAAACGACCCATACCTGTTGGTTTAAATACAGAAAAGGGGATTTTTTCGTCTCCAGAAGCGCGCTCAATGGTAGCAATAGTTTCTCGCATACCACTATCAAAATTAGCTTCACTTTCTTGCCCTTCTATCGAATAATCTAGTATAGTTCCTATTTGATAGTGAGCTAATTCTTCAATAGTTTTTTGACTGTCGCTGATTGACTCTCCACCACAAAAATGCTTATAAATAGTGGTTTTGATGAGCCCTAAAATTGGGAGGTGTAAAAACAGGGCAATGTTTAATAAAGCGGGTCCAACCTTCACCATGGTGTTGTTGCTAACTAGTTTAAACAACCAATACGCTCTGTTGAGGTCTTTCTTCGATTTTCCCTGAAAAGCAATTTTTGTATTGTCGAATGAAATCATGCGCTATTTTACTTTTCTACAAATCATCAATCCGTCTCGAATGGGAACTAATAGGTTTTCTACCCTTTCCGATTCGTGTATTTTTTTATTGAAAGTAATCAATCCTTGTGTTTCTATATCTTTTGTGTCTACTTTTTCTACTACTTTTCCGCTCCATAGTACATTGTCGGCAATAATGTATCCACCAATAGGTATTCGCTCGATAATTAAATCGAAGTAGTTACTATAATTTTCCTTGTCTGCATCTATAAATACTAGATCAAAATTCGCGTCTATGTTCGGAATAATGTCCATGGCATTTCCAGTGTGCAACTTTACTTGTTTGTTAATCCCAGCTTTCTCAAAGTAACGCTCGCACATGCTTTTCAACTCTTCGTTGATATCGATGGTGTGTAAGCTTCCATTTTTTTGCAAACCTTCTGCTAAACAGATAGCCGAATAACCTGTATACGTGCCAATTTCCAAAATGGTTTTTGGTTTTATCATTTGGCTAAACATACTTAAGGTACGCCCTTGTAGATGTCCTGAAAGCATGCGAGGAATCAACACTTTTGCCCAAGTTTCTCGGTTTAACTCTGCTAATAAAGCGCTTTCAGCTTGCGTGTGATTGCAAGCATATTGATCTATTTTTTCCGGTAAAAATTCCATTAGTTTTTAAATATCAATATAGATAAATATTCTTCTTTAAATACGATTTTTGCAGCCTCTTGCAGCTCTGCAGCACTTATTGATTCTATCTTTTTCTTCACTTCTTCAAATGTATCAACCTTGTTGTATAGAAGCAAACTTTTTCCAAGAGCAAGCATAAGGTTTACATCGCTTTCTTGCGCAATAGCAATTTGTCCAATAAGTTGTTGCTTTGCCTTTTTAATTTGTTGCGGACCTAGTGGTTTTTCGCGTAGTTTTTGCAATTCCTTTTTCACAAGTTTGATGCTCTTTTCTACTTTATTACTATCGGAAGCAAGGTATATATTGAAGAGTCCTGTGTCGCTATATGGAGTGTAGTGCGACTCGATTTGATAAGTGAATCCATACTTTTCTCGAATCCCTAAATTTAATCTAGAATTCATGCCTGGACCACCCAATATATTGTTCAGTAATACCATTGCTGTTTTTTTAGGGTGATTTGCAGCGAAAGCTATGTTTCCAATCATGCAATGGGTTTGAAATCCGTTATGTTTTTGGATTTTATGCGTTGCTTTATAAGTATTGAAAGACCTTCTTTTTGACTCCTTATTGCTATTTGGTAAGTGTCTGAAATACTTCTCTATCCATTTAATCAACTGAGCGAACGGAATATTTCCGGTAGA
Organism: uncultured Flavobacteriales bacterium; assembly: GCA_963990215.1. Lineage (GTDB taxonomy): Bacteria > Bacteroidota > Bacteroidia > Flavobacteriales > UBA7312 > UBA7312. The sequence continues at coordinate 7,379 of CAXDKI010000012.1, forward strand.
ACAAATGACCATTTGTTGACTGTGATAGTTGCTAGCGACAAATTCTTTAATAGAAGTTTTGTTAAAGCTATTGACAAGTTTTGGGGTGCCTAAAATATTTTTTCCAATAGGGTGCTTGCCGAATAGTTGTTCTTCAAAATCATCGAAAATTTGCTCAGAGGGATTGTCTTTATAAGAATTGATTTCATCAATTATTACCGCTTTTTCTTTCTCCAACTCTTTAGCGGGAAAGGTGGAATTAAAAGCAATATCTTGCAGCAGCTCCAATGCCCTGTCGTAATACTTAGGCATGAAGGAAGAATAAATACAAGTGTCTTCTTTAGTGGTGAAAGCGTTTAGTTCACCTCCTACATCCTCCATTCGGCTTAAAATATGGAAAGCTTTACGCTTTTTAGTACCCTTGAAAATTACATGTTCAATGAAATGAGCTAAGCCTTGTTGTTTGTTTTTTTCATCTCTAGAACCTGCGTTTATAATGAGCCCACAATGCGCCACAGCACTGTTGCTGTGTTGGTGTATAATTCGAATGCCGTTAGGGAGTTGATGTTGCTCAAATTCCATATCGCAAAGATGCTAATAAAAGAGCCACAAGAATGTGGCTCAAAGGTTTAGTTTTTAATTATAAAGATTACTTTGCTACAGCGCAACAGCCTTGTTCTTTTTTGTCGCAATCAGCACTTTTCTTACCCGTTTTAGTACAACAAGCATCTCCTTTAGAGCATTTGCTTGTGTCAGTTTTTTTGTTTTCGCAACTAGCTGTTTTTTTGCTTGATTTGCTACAAGATTTTTCGGAAGAAGCAGATTTTTTCTTTGTTCCCTTTTTACTGCAACATCCTTTATTTGCAGATTTTTCACATGTCTTCTTTGCAGTTTTGTTGGAAGGCTTTTCTGCAGAAGCACACTTTTGTTCTGTTTCAACTTCTTTTTTATTAGTGTCTGTGCTTTGTGCCAAAGCTACATTCATAAACAAGCCTAAAGTCAGTAAAAATAAAATCTTTTTCATAGTTCTTAATTCTTAATGTTACAATGATACGAAAAACGCTTAAATACTAGCGATTATTGTTTGATTACCCTTTACTTTTTGCTCCAGTGATACTTCAATTTTTGCGTCTAATGGTAAAAAGAGGTCTACACGAGATCCAAATTTGATGAATCCAAAATCTTCTCCTTGTTGTGCTTCATCACCTTCTTTGGAGTAGATAACTATTCGCTTGGCTAAGGCACCTGCAATTTGTCGGAAAAGTATAGCAGCATTTTTATTTTCCACCACTACACTTGTTCGTTCGTTTTCGGTAGATGCTTTTGGGTGCCAAGCTACAAAGTATTTTCCTGGATGGTATTTAGCGTATTTCACAGTTCCACTAATAGGATAGCGGTTTACATGCACATTGATGGGTGACATGAAAATAGACACTTGCTTTCTTTTATCTTTGAAAAACTCTTTTTCTTCTACTTCTTCAATCACAACTATTTTGCCATCTGCAGGAGCATATACTTTATGCTCATCCAGTATTAGAGATCTTTTTGGGTTTCTGAAAAATTGTAAAATCAGAATAAGGAAAATAATAGAAAATCCTAAAACAAGATGTATAATCCACTCCTTTACAGTGATAAGGTGTGTGATGTAATTGAGTGCGAAAAGTAATGTAAGTGTAATACCTATAATGGCGGTTCCTTCTTTATGAAATCGAATCATTTGCAAAAAATATTAATGTAAATATATAAGGCAGGAATGGTAATCATGAAAGCATCCATGCGGTCTAGCATTCCGCCATGTCCTGGTATAAAGTTTCCTGAATCTTTAACTCCTGCTTGACGCTTGAAATGAGACTCTAAAAAGTCGCCTACAGTAGCGGTAAACGGTAAAAATGCAGCAAAAATATAGGGTTTGAAATCCGGATAATCGAATTGAAAGAAATCCTTAACAAGGAATGCAGCTAATAGTGTAAATGCTAATCCTCCAGTAAATCCTTCCCAGGATTTTTTTGGAGAAACGGTTGGCATGATTTTATGATTTCCTAGTGATTTTCCAATCAAATACGCAAAAGTGTCAAAAGTCCAAGTAAGGATTAGCATGAATAAAATCAAGGAAGGATTGAATGTTTTTCCTGGATAGTTACTTTCAGTTATTCCGAAAAGTTGAATCAAGAAGAGCGGTGTAAGCACATATATAAAAGCAAGTAGTTTACTTTTTCCTTTTCTGAGTTTCCATATTTCGTAGATGCAAAGAATACTGATGACACCAAAGAGGATGGGATAGCTCCACTTATTGGCGGTTCCAAACCACATAATAGCTACATAAACAGCTCCAGATAATCCTCTTTTAAACGTCTCGTTCATCGGATTGGCTTAGTAGTTCTTCAGCGCGTAGCATCTCTTCTTCTTTAACGAGCAACTCTCCTTCGCCAAACACTTGGTAGGAAGAATCTTGCTTGTTCATTACTACGGCATCAATGCCATTTTCAACCAGAAAACCCTTCATCATCTCAAGTTCAAATACTTGATTGCTAGCCCTTAGTATGCTCCACTTTGCTTGACTCATCTTTGCTTGTTTCTTTTCCAGGTCTTTCGCCGAATATGTGTACCAAATCTTCTTTGAAGATTACTTCTTTTTCAAGTAAAGATTCAGCGAGTTCTATCAGTTGTGATTTGTGTTCAATAAGCACTCTTTTTGCTTCTTCATAGCAGTTTCCAATCAAGTTGCTTACTTCTTCATCAATGGTTTTAGCAGTTGCTTCGCTATATGGTTTTGTAAAAGAGTCTCTGCCGCTTGAATCGTAGTAGCTGATATTTCCCACTTTGTTGTTAAGTCCGTAGATACTCACCATAGCGTAGGCTTGCTTAGTTACTTTCTCTAAATCGCTCAAAGCGCCTGTAGAGATTTCTCCAAAGATGATTTCTTCTGCAGCTCTGCCACCTAAAGTAGCGCACATTTCGTGCATCATTTGTTCGG